>JAFSYD010000009.1 GCA_017443685.1 Lachnospiraceae bacterium
CATTTCCGCGACCTGCCTGGACGATGATAAGAACGATGTACAGGATGCCATGGATGAGATGGTGGAAAAAGAAGGTCTGCCGGACAATGTTACACTTAGCGAGAATTCACAGACCAAAATGATGCGGGAGGAGTTCTCATCGATCGGAACCGCGATCGCGACGGCGATCTTTTTGATCTTCCTCGTTATGGCGATCCAGTTTGAATCCCCGCGGTTCTCCCTGATGGTTATGCTTTCGATCCCGTTCTCGCTGATCGGATCATTCTTCCTGCTCTTCATCACGGGCTGCTCGATCAGCATGGTATCCCTGATGGGGATCCTGATGCTGGCCGGTATCGTGGTAAATAACGGTATCCTGTATGTCGATACCGCAAATATGCTGATCGAAGAACAGGGGATGCCCGTTGACCAGGCGCTCGTACGAAGCGGCTCGCTGCGGCTCCGTCCGATCCTGATGACGACATTGACAACAATCCTTTCCATGGTGCCGATGGCTCTCGGCATCGGCAGCGGAACGAAGATCATGCAGGGCATGGCACTGATCATCATCGGCGGCCTCGTCACATCAACACTTCTGATCCTGCTTTTGCTGCCGAGCTTCTACCTGATCTTCTATCGGGAGAAAACAAAGGCGTTCGGACTGATCGAATAGGCATTTGACAATATCCGGTAATGGTTATAAAATAAAACCGTTACCGGATATTTTTTCTGCCTGGCAAAGGAGGATGATGTTATGGCGACACAATCTGAGAACTGTGAGAAATGGATCGACAAATATACAGATTTGCAGCGTATCAAAAATGCCTCGGATCGGGATGCGGAAATTGACTATCAGATTACCATTGCAAAAGCGAACCTGCAGGCTCTCGGCATTCCGACAGAAGATCTTGAGATAAAAAAGCAGTAAAAATCCCCGCGCATCAGCGCGGGGGATCTTTTTGTCAGTTAAACTTAAAACCACTCAGATCGAAATTGTTCAGCGCTCCGCCGCCTGCCGGATTCCAGATCAGGTTATCCCAGCGGTCGAGCTCTTCTTCCGTCATAAAGCCGTCAGACGTTCCGAGATAGCCGATCTTGTGCGAGCCGAACAGCAGCGCCTTGTGGATCGCCACCTTCGGATCTTCCGTCTTTAAGAAGTAATGCAAAAAGCAGGCAAAGATCGCATTCCCCTCACCGGCTACGTTAACCACCTTACCCGCCTTGACCGGGTCATAGTGCACCTTGATCTTGCGGTAACGGTCATACAGGATAACGCCGCGGGATCCCTGTCCCAGAATGATGATATCCGTATGGTAGGTATCCGCGATCGACTGCACGAAGTCAAACGGATCCTCATTGATCGACGTATCGGAGAAATAAAGGATGTTCGCGTTCTCCAGGAAGTCCACGTTGAACTTTTCTTTGTCACGGACAAAGTTATGGATCTTCACCGCAAGCTTCTTATCCCGGCGCTTTGCAAGGTCGATGAACGGACGGCAGAAATTCGCATTGGAAAGAACGAACATATCCGCATCCTTCGACAGCGGCTCCGCCAGGGTCATATCGTATGTCGCCTCGCGGATATCCTTTAAGTCATCGAACACCTGCTGGTTGCGCTTGTCATCGTACAGCAGCACTTCCATCGGCGTCTCGTTTAAGATCGGCAGCACATAGTCCGTATCGAGCGTAACCTCACGCCCCGGCGGATTGAAGATGTCCAGGCTCTGCGACCGTCCGACAACCGTCATAAACGCCACCTCATCGCCAAGCCATTTCAGTGCGAGGGATTCGTTAAACGCATCGCCTCCCGCCGACATATGAAGCCCGTCATGCGCATCGGTAAACGGCTCATAGGTCACCGGCAGCCCCTTCGTCTTAATGATCATTTCCAGCTGTGTGATTCCCGCTACGATAAATTTGAACATTCTCTCCCCCCCCTGCTCCTTTCGCCAAAAAACGAATGTGTCCGAACACAATTTCAATTTCATTATAGCAACACTCGAAACTTATTTCAAGGAAAAGAAAAATCTGATAAAATAATGTGAGGGTCAAAAGGTCTTTTGCCTCAGCAACATTTCACACGAAAGGATCAACTATGCCTACGATAAAGCTTTACGACGACGACGCTTACACGACAACATTTTCCGCTAAGGTCTTATCCTGTACGCCGGCGGATACTTTACAAAACGAACCCGACGACAGCACCTGCCGCTATGCCATAGAACTCGACCGGACTGCCTTTTTCCCGGAGGAGGGCGGCCAGACGCCGGACCGGGGTGCGATCACGATAACAGGAGATGGTCACATTCCGGATGCGGCTGCGTCTGCGGACGGCCCCTATACACACGGATCCACAGACGGATCCTGCGCACACAAGTCCGTAAACAGCCCCTGCGCTTACGAATCCGGCGAAGGATGCGTCCGCGTCCTTGACGTACAGCTTGCCGATGATACGATCCTCCATTTCTGCGATGCGCCTCTGCCGGCCGGCGCCCTCGTCACCGGCCGCATCGACTGGCCGCATCGCTACTCCAATATGCAGCAGCACACCGGCGAGCATATTTTCTCCGGGATCGTGCATTCGGCTCTGGGCTATGATAACGTCGGCTTCCACTTAAGCGACAACATCGTTACGATGGATTATAACGGCGCTATAACGGATGAACAGATCGCTGATTTCGAGCAGCGGGCCAACGAATGGATCTTCAAAAACGTCCCGGTCACCGCCTGCTATCCGTCCGTGGATGATCTTTGTGCAACTGACTACCGCAGCAAGGACGGCATCAGGGGTGCCGTGCGGATCGTAACGATCGAAGGCTGTGATATTTGCGCCTGCTGTGCCCCGCATGTGGCGAGCACCGGGGAGGTCGGCATCTTAAAGGTCATTGACCGCACCCCTTACAAGGGCGGCATCCGCCTGTCCATTCTCTGCGGCATGCGTGCGCTTTTGGACTATCGCGAAAAACAAAACACGCTTACCGCGCTCTCCCGCCTTCTGTCCAAGCCCATGGGGGAGCTTGCCGCACGTACCGAAGCACTGTTCGCCGAGCGGGATGACTTAAAGCAGCAGCTGTATCTGGCAAAAAAAGAACAGCTCGACGCGATGGTCGCCGCTGTTCCTGTTGCTCAAAATAATGTATGCCTGTTCATATCCTCCTGCGATATGAACCTCGCACGAAAGACCGTTAATCTGCTGACCGAAGCCCACCCCGGCTATTGCGCGATCTGCGTCGGCACGGACACGGGCGGGTACTCCTTTATCTTAGGCTCCGCCGAAGGCAGGGCCAATGAGGCCGCTGATATGCTCCGTAAGCGCCTTTCGGCCAAATGCGGGGGCAAGGATGCAATGATACAGGGAAGCATTCACGCATCCGCCGATGCGATCCGGGAACTGTTTTACTCATAGATCCCGTTAATCGTCACATTAAACACAACGTCCGCGCCGGCGAGCTCCTCCGCACCGTAATCCTCCGGGAAGGTCAGGTTCAGATCTACCGTCTCCCCGACCTTATGGCCGATGAGCCCGTCCTCGAATC
>JAFSYD010000112.1 GCA_017443685.1 Lachnospiraceae bacterium
CACGGTCATTGCTTTAACCGCGGGTATCCTCATTTTTTCCGTCGGTATCATCATCGGAGAAAATCTGATGGATCTCGCTTCCCTTGGCATTGCCATCACGATCTTCTTTCTTCTGACCGTCATCGCGCAGCATTATCACCGCATTGACATCGGGGCGAATCTGCTTTCCTTTATGATCACCTTTATCCTGCTGCCCATCACGTTTTTCTCCGGCGGCGGGATCAACGGCGGTTCCCCGATGTGGTTCATCTTCTGCCTTTTGTATGTCAGCATGATCCTAACCGGCGGGGCAAGGCGCTTTTTCATCGTCGCAAACGTGGTTACGGCGGGCGTCTGCTACTACTTCGCCTATAAGTATCCCGAGGCGGTCAGCACGCACTCTCCGAAAGCGGCCTATCAGGATTCGTTCATTTCTCTTGTCTTAGTCGGCACCTTAGTCAGCCTGATGGTGGCCTTTCAGATCCGCATTTACATGGAGGAGAACAAGCGCGCCGAAAAGCAGCGAAAGGAGATCGAGGACTTAAACGCCGCGCAGAACCGCTTCTTTTCCTCGATGAGCCATGAGATCCGCACGCCGATCAACACGATCATCGGTCTGAACGAGATGATCCTGCGCGAGGACATTTCCGAAGAAGTGGCGGAGGATGCGCAGAATGTCAGCGCCGCGGGTAAGATGCTTCTGTCCCTGATCAATGACATCCTGGATATGTCCAAGCTGGAATCCGGGCAGATGGAGCTTTCGCCCGTGACCTATGACGCCGCGGAAATGTTTTCCGAGGTCGTATCCATGCTTTCCATCCGGGCAAAGGAAAAGAATCTGGCCTTTACGGTGGACATCGATCCTTCGATGCCGTCAAAGCTGTACGGGGACGAGGTACGGATCAAGCAGATCCTGATCAATATTCTGACGAACGCGATCAAGTATACGAAGGAGGGCTCCGTTACCTTTGCCGTCCAGTGCGAGTATGATCCGGACAGCAAAGCGAAGGCTCATATTCTGTATGAGATCTCCGACACGGGTATCGGCATCCGGAAGGAGAGCATGCCCTACCTTTTCACCGCGTTCCGGCGTGCCGATGAACAGCTGAACCGCAACATCGAGGGTACCGGCCTGGGACTTTCCATTGTCAAACAGCTTGTCGATCTGATGGGCGGGAATGTGACGGTCAACAGCGTATATACCCGCGGAACGAAGTTCGTCATTGAACTGCCGCAGGAGATCATAGATGAGCGGCCGATCGGCATCTTAACCTTCGGCAAGCGCCACATCACCAATGAACGCGCGAATTACCGGCAGAGCTTCGAGGCTCCCGACGCGAAGATCCTCGTGGTGGACGATACCGCGACGAACCTTCTTGTCGTTAAAAAGCTGCTCCGCGAAACGCTGGTCTCCGTAGATACGGCGGAAAGCGGTGCCGAGGCCCTTGAAAAGACTTTGGGCGAAAGCTACCATCTGATCTTCATGGATCATATGATGCCGGAGATGGACGGCGTAGAGTGTCTGCATCTTTTGCGGGAACAGACCGGCGGTTTCTGCCGGAACGCGAAGGTGGTCGCTCTGACCGCGAATGCCGGAAGCGAAGTACAGACCTTCTACGAAAAGGAAGGCTTCGACGGCTATCTCGTGAAGCCGGTAACGGGCGAGGCGCTGGAACGGGAAACCTTCCGCCTGCTGCCAAAGGAGCTCGTTCACGCTACCAGCTCCAAAGAACAGATCGTCCAGGAAAGCGAGCTGTGGATGATGGATCATATCCAGCGCCGCTCCATCGCCGTAACGACAGAAAGCGTGGCCGACCTGCCGCGTGCATTGATCGATCGCTATCATATCAGCATACTGCCCCATAAGGTCGTTACCAAAAACGGCATTTTCCGTGACGGGATCGAGATCGAAACGCTGAGCCTTCTGCGCTATATGGCTGACCGTAATCATGTTGTTACGACAAGTCCCCCGTCGCCGGAGGAATACGAGCTGTTTTTCGCGGATGTCCTCGGCGGCGCCAACAACATCATCCATCTGTCGCTGTCTGAGAAGATCCAGAACAGCGGCTATCCGCTTGCGATCGAGGCAGCCGGCGCTTTTGACAACGTTACCGTCATCGACACCGGACATGTATCGAGCGGTCAGGGCCTGTTCGTGATCGAAGCCTGCCGGATGGCTGCGGAGGGACATACTCCCGCTGAGATCATCGCGCAGATGGCCGAGATGAAGACCAAGGTCCATACGAGCTTCATCGTCGACTCCCTTGACCAGCTTGCACGGGCAAAACAGGTGGACGGCTGGATCGCCGGCATATCAAAGGCGTTCCCCCTTCACCCGATCCTTATTATGAAAAACGGAAAAATGACCCTTGGCAACATCTATCTCGGCGCAAGGGAAGAGACATGGAAAAAGTATATTTATGATGAATTCCATGGAGATATCGCACGGATCGATCGCAGACTTTTGTTCATCACCTACGTCGGGCTGTCCCAGGCAGAGCTGGCCTGGATCCAGACGACCGTCCTTGCGATCATCACCTTTGACGAGATCATCTGCCAGCCGGCATCTCCGGCGATCGCGGTCAACTGCGGCGCGGGGACGTTCGGACTGTTATATAAAGAGCTATAGCTCCTTTAACGCGTCGAGACGCTCCTCAAACTGATCGGAGGGCATCGGACGGTCAAAGAAGTACCCCTGGATGTTATTACAGCCGTTCTTCTTTAAAATGAGCAGCTGCTCTACCGTCTCCACACCTTCGGCGATACACTCAATGTCAAGCTGCCTTGCTATGGATACGATCGCCTGCAGCATGATCAGGCGCTTCTTATCTTCTTCATCATCCGTGCCGAGAGGCACGAAGCTGCGGTCGATCTTCACCACATCCCACGGATATTCGATCAGCAGGTTCATCGACGAATACGCCACACCGAAATCGTCCACGGACGTACAGATACCGGCGTCATGCAGACTGTTGACGATGTTCTTAAGCTCCATGTAGTCCACCTCGCTGGACGTTTCGGTCAGTTCGATCTCGATATACTCATGCGGCACATGGTTGCGGTCTATGATCTCAACGATATGTTCCACCAGCCGCGGATCTCCCATATGCTCCCGTGACAGATTGACCGACACACGCACGATCTCCTTCCCTTCCTTCTGCCATCTTGCAAGGTCACGGCAGACGTGCTCGAGCATATAAAAGTCCAGCTTGCAGATATCCCCGTTCTGTTCGTATACCGGGATAAAACGGAACGGCAGGATCATCTCTCCGTTATGCTTCCAGCGGCACAACGCCTCCGCTCCCTTCATCCGGTATCTCTTCGTCTCAACCTTGGGCTGGTAAAATACAAGGAATTCTTCGTTGGCCAGCGCATCCGCGAACATCCCCGCGATCTCGCGGCGCTCGTTTAGCTTCTGCATCACCGTATCGTCGCAGAACGCGAACATTTCGGTGGAGGCCTGCGTACGTGACAGGCGAAGCGCCTCATTTAAGATCTCGTTTAAGTCCTCGTAATTCGTGCATAGCTCCGTGATCCCGTAATATCCCGCGTGACAGGAAATGTTGCGCAGCACGCTGCCGCCCATCGCGGACACTTCCGTATTCTTAAGATAATCGATCACCTCATCCTTGTGGCTGCGCGTAAAAAGCGCCACATACGCATCGCCGCTTTTCCGCGCGACCATGCCGCTGACGCCGATCAGATTCTGTAAGCCCTGCGCGTGAGCGCGCATCAGATCCGTCCCGGCGTTCCTGCCGAGCTGGTCGTTAAGGTTGCGCATGCCCCTGATGTCATAGGCTACGCCGTAATAATCCGTCCGTATTCCTTCCTCCGTGATCTGTTGAAAGAAATCCCGCAGATCATTTTCCGGTCTCGTCGGTATTCCGTTGTATTCCTGCATAAGCGTTGGTTCTATTTCTAAATATAACTGCTCTATCGCGCCTTCGCTATTATGCCGCAAGCTGCGGAATGGTGAATGTGATACCGAATACGCCGTCGGCATCCTTTGCCATATCTACGGTTCCTGATAACAGGTGCAGCAAATGTCCGAGCTCGGATACCCACCGCTCCCGGTAGTCGTTCTCCCATATCTCAATGCCGCGGCGGCTTCGGATGTGATTCAAGATCCTCTCCGTTGCAACCTCATCCGGACCCGTACCGTCATCGGATATGCGGATGACAAGGTACGTGCCGTAGCCCTGCCGCCTGGTTGCGATGTGGATATGGATCTTATGCACCACATTATACACCCTTGCCATACGGATCCAAAGCCCGATGATATCGCCGATCCGTCCCGCGTCCCCCACAAGGATCTCCGGTACATCACAAGCAACCTCCGCGGTAAGCTCCACATCATCCGACGCGCACATGGGCTTTAGCTCCTTCAGCTTCCGGTCGGCCACCATACGGATGTCGTACTTTCCTTCGCGTAAAGTCAGCTCTCCTCTGCCGATCTCCGAGCGGTTGACGGACTCATTGATGCTTGCCATCCGCTGCCGGACCATGTCCGCCCATCCGTTCGCGTCCGTCTTCGCCTCCTCACTCGTCGCGTCGATCTCGCCCTTCGCGACCTTCTGCAAAAAAGCGATCATCGGCTGAAGATTCGTACCCGCATCCTCGGCATACTCACGCATAAAATCCAGCTGTGTCTTCGCCGCGCGGTCGATCACTTCCTTCTGCTCTCTTATCTGCAGCCACTCAAACGCGATCTTGGAGAGCGCCTTCGCAAGCTCCGCCAAAAACTCCGCCGCCCGCTCAACCGACTCGTAATCGGTCACGGGGCTGCGCTTTGCCGCGGCTATGTATTCGTCGGCGTCGATCTCGTATTTGGCCGCCAAGTCCCTTAAAAAATGCTCGTCAAGGTTTTCAACCCTCGTCTGGCCCCCGGCGAAATGGCCGATGTACTCGCCGTTCAAA
>JAFSYD010000113.1 GCA_017443685.1 Lachnospiraceae bacterium
CCTTTGCGTTCGGCTTGATATCGAACTTCAGCGGCTTGATCAGGCGCTTTGCGATTTCAAGCGCGCTTTTCGCGGATAAATGCAGGCAGCCTTCAAACGACGTCTGATATACCGCCGTTTTTTATCCGAGAAAGATAACGCGATCCAAAGTATCACAGTTGGGGAAGGCGCCGTCGCCGATCACGGCCACGTCCGCGGGGATCTCGATTTTCCTCAGCTTTGCGCATCCCGCAAAACACTCTGCGTCAATGCTCCTGATCCCCTGCGGCAGCACGACCTGCTCAAGGGAAACGCAATTCCGGAACGCACCGGCGTGTATGCCCCTGACGGAATCCGGCAAAACGATCTCTGTTAATGCGCCGCACCCCGCAAAGGCATCTTTACAAATGCAAGCGACGCCGTTTTCTATTGTCGTCCGTTCCAGTCCCGCGCAGTTTTCAAACGCGCCGCATCCTATCTTTTTGATGTTGGCGGGAACGGAGAGGCTTATGATCTGTTCATTGCCGCGATAAGCCTCATCGGCGATCACGGTCAGATCGGTAAAAACGATTGATTCCATTTTTCTTTATCTCTAATTACAGCTGGTTTTATCGGATACAGCCGCATATATTTTTGCAATAAGCGCCGGGATCGGCAGCATCCGGGGACACGTTTGCAAACAGCTTTTTTCCCGGCATCTACCGCAATCAGCGCTTATTTTTGTGATATACATTCGAAGATGATGTGTCGCCCAGTCCTCTTTTCCCAGGCGGGCATAATTGAAGCACCGGAATATGGAATGGATCTCATGTCGATACCTGCATTCGCACCGTTGACAGCGGTCGCAGGCAATCAGTTCGCGGCGGCGGCTGAGCTTGCCAAGCGCTTCCTCGAACGGGATGTCCCATGGGAAATACGTCTGGCCCATAGCGGCTTCGACCTGTTCAAAGGTACCGACGCCAATCAGCGCGCTTGAAATGGGGTAATTCAGGATCCCACCGATCAAGTCGGCAGGGGAAAAGGTCTGTGTGAGCAATCCGGCCGCATAGACCTTATTGAGAATAAACCCTTTCTTCCGCATCGCGCCGCTCTCCTTCAGTCTGTTCAGGACGCCGCATTCCAGAATGTTCCCGGAGGCCTGCAGTACGTCCACCCGGGGGTCGTCCGCCGCCCGTTCCAGTACGCTGCAGTAATGGGAAGCGATACCTACGAACCGTATCACGCCCTCCCGCTTCAGACGGTGCAGGGCTTCCAGCGCCCCGTCGGGGCTGAAAACGAGGTCGGCGTTTTTTTCGTCCGCCTGATGCACGAAGTAAATATCCGGCCTCGTGCCCAGATTATCACAGGATTGAAGAACCGCGGCCCGCATTTCTTCTCCGGTGTATTTTCTCGCCTTATCGGAGATGATGATGCTGTCTCTCGGCACACGGGAGACGAACCGGCCGAGCTTGTATTCTGCGTCCCCATATTCGCCGGGGATGGCCGTATCGTAAAGGTTGCACCCCATCTCATAGGCGCTTCGCATGACAGATACCGCTGTATCCGGGTCGGGCGAATAATAATCCGGCAGCACCGGAACGTTCCCGCTGAGGATCGGGATGGTACCGAAGCCGATCTCCGAAACGGAGATCCCTGTATCGCCAAGTGTTCTGTATCGCATGTCCACCTCTCTTTACAAGCCTGTCAACGCCGCGAAAATGCGGGAATCCTCCAAGCCGCGTCGGCCGATCATCACGCCGTCCGCGCCTGTCTGCCGCATCATGGCGACCGCATCCTCCTCCGAAAAAATGCCGCCGTTCGCGATGACCGGGATGCTGATGCACGCTTTCGCATCGGCGATCGAATCATACAACACGGGTCCTTCGTGCAATTGGTTCCCGGGGCGACCGTGGACGGTAAGCAGATCCGCGCCCGCGTCCTCACACATGCGGGCAAAAGCCTGTATGCTCCTTTCCTTCACGTCCATCCCCGGCCTGCATTTTACGCTGACGGCTTTGCCGCTGCTTTTGCAGGCTTCGATAATTCCGGACGCTCTCTGCAGATCGTGTACCAGAGCGTACCCCCGCCCCGACCGTACGATTTCGGGAATCGCGCAGCCCATGTTGATATCGATCCACTCCACATCGGACAGGAGCGGGCTCCCGCAAAGCAGACGGAACAGCGACGGATCGCCTCCGATCAGCTGCAGCGCCCGGACAGGCTCCTGCGCGTCGAACCGGGCGGATTCCACGGCACGCCGCCGCCCCCGAAGCAAATCCTCCACATAGACCATTTCCGTAAACGCCACGCCGGCCCCATAGCTTTCCGCGAGAAGCCGGAAGGCAATGTCCGTATACCCGGTGATCGGGGCCAAAAATACGTTGGACTGCACGTAAATGCCCGCGACGATCATCCTTCGGCAGTATTGTTCCGCAAAAACACCCATTTCCATCCCTTTTTCAATCGTCTTATCGGCAAACTTACACA
This sequence comes from Lachnospiraceae bacterium, assembly GCA_017443685.1. Classification (GTDB taxonomy): domain Bacteria; phylum Bacillota; class Clostridia; order Lachnospirales; family Lachnospiraceae; genus RGIG4930. The sequence continues at coordinate 2,446 of JAFSYD010000113.1, forward strand.
GCAGCTGTCAGTTCCGCCGTAACGGTACCGATTTTATTAATGCGGCAATTAAACAATTGGAAATTAAGACCGTTACCTTGCCGCATTAATAATACGATCATAACGCCGTTTTTGCCGTTTTACGGCAAAAACATGGCGAAATATTACTTCGGCCATAAGCAAGGCGCCATTAATTATTCAAATTATTTAATTGCCGAAGTAATAATATGCGGGCAGAAAAGAACCAGTCAGTCCTTGATCTTTGTCGCGCCGACGGAGATGTCGGCGCTTTTCAGACGACTGCATCCGAGAAACACATGCCGACCTATTCTTTCCAGGCTTTTCGGAAGCCTGACGGCGATCAGACTTTTACAGTTCTGGAAGACGTCTTTACCGATTTCCGTCACACACTTCACACCGAACTCCATAGCGGCGGTATTATCTTGAATAAACTTTTTCCCCAACTTCATACTGTCAAAGTCGAGAATATGCGCATATTTGCTTGTACTGTCTTGATCTTCGGCGCGGCGGTGGAAG
>JAFSYD010000114.1 GCA_017443685.1 Lachnospiraceae bacterium
CCGCCACTACTACCTTCGGCCTCGGCATCTGATCGTAAAGCTGCTTAACCACCTCGGCATTCTGTGTGTTGACACCGCCGGTGATCAGAAAAATGTCTGCCTGCATCGGATCTCCCGTATTCATCACGCCAAAACGCTCCGCGTCATAAACCGGCGTTAACGCAGCCAGCACCTCGATATCGCATCCGTTGCAGCTCGAACCGTCATAATGGAGGAGCCACGGAGACCTTTTTACTTTTGCCATTTTATTACGTCCTTTCTAAAAAGCGAAAAGCCCTTAAAACAATTTCACCAGCATCAGCACGAGCAGATTCACGCCCGCGGTAAACAAGGTTACCAGCCAGGTGATCCGCAGCATATCATCCATTTTCATGCGCGCCGATGAGTTATCGATCAAAATCTCCAGGAAGTAGACCAAAAGGATCACAACCCCCGCCACAATATAAGACGACGGATTCTCGTTGACAAAAAACAATCCGACCACGCCCATTAAGAACACGTTCTCGTACCACTCCGCTACCTGAAAGAGCGCAAGATTCTGTGCACCCATTTCCGTCGTTAAGCCTTTTACCTGCTCCTGTTGCATATGGTGCGACGTTGAGTTTTCGAAGGGGGACTTACGCATCTTGATCGTCAAAATGAAGACAAACGCAACGAAAAATCCCGGAAGAAACAAAATGTTCGATAAACGGCTCTGCGCGATCGTACCGACCGAAAACGTCCCTTCAGCCAGGTAAAATCCGACGCAGGTCAGAAGCACCGCCGGCTCATAGGCCATCATCTGCACAAGCTCACGGTTGCCGCCGACCGTCGCGTAAGCCGAGGATGTCACGACAGCCGCAAAGTATAAAAACGTCGCCGCCGTGGACATCACGAAAAAGCACATCAGAATGTCCCATCCCGCGAAAAACATCGTTCCTGTCAGCACCATCAAAAACAGATAAGACAACAGGCAGAAGGTCTGCGCACTCGAAACCGTGATGACCTGCTTTTTCAGGAGCTTGATCACGTCGTAAAACGGCTGCAGAAGCGGCGGTCCGACACGACGCTGCATCCGCGCCGAGATCTTCCGGTCAATGCCGTCCAAAAGCCCTCCGATCAAAGGTGCCAGAAAAATATATCCGATCGTTAAAACTGCGATATTCATGCGACAACACCTCCTATGATCACTACCAGCATCACGATTAGGAATGCCGTCATAAACAACTGCCCCGGCTCCATCAGCTTCCGCGCGCCGATCATATTGTGGAAATAGTAATTCGACAGCCACAAGCGCTTATGATCCCCAAAGGAGTCCGTAAAATATTTATTGTCTCCGACGTTGATACCGTTCATATAGGACAGCTTGACATTGCGCCGGTAATTCCTGACGTAGAGATATGCCAGGAAAGGAACCGCGAACACAAACAGGATCACAAATACCAGCATGAACAAGAGGCTTAACGGCAGCACCTGTGTGGAAATCCCGAACATCTCCCGCAAAAGCGGATCCACATAGACCGTTGACAAAAGCGGGAAGAGCATACACAAAAGCACCATCATAACCGCGTGGATCGTTAAGGAGATAAGCTCGTTGCGCTTTGTAATGTCCTTGAACTTATGCTCGCCGACATGGGAAAACGAGATCAGCTTGCCCATCCACTTCGTCCAGTAGAACGATGTCGTTGCCGAACCGAACGCGATGAAAAATACCATCAGAATGTTGCCGGTGTCGATACTGGCCTTAAATGCGGACCACTTCGCGATCAGCATGCCAAACGGTGCCAGAAACATCCCCGCGATACCGATCAGCATAAATACGGCAAGCCGCGGCAGGATATTGATAAGCCCATGCATATCCTCAATGTCACGCGAATGCAAAGCGTTCTCCGTCGCGCCGACATCCTGGAACAAAAGCGACTTTGAGATCGCGTGGAAGATCATAAGGAAAACGCCCGCCCAAACCGTCTCGGGACGTCCCATTCCCGCGCAGGCAACCATAAGCCCGAGATTCGAGATCGTGGAAAACGCCAGAACCTTTTTCCCGTCTGACTGCGCGATCGCCATAAACGATGTCAGAAGGAAGGTAAAGCCTCCGACAAACGAGATCATAAAACCGATCGGGTTTTCCGTCATTGCCGGAGCCAGACGGAACAGTACGTAGATACCCGCTTTTACCATCGTTGCCGAATGCAAAAGAGCCGAGGACGGCGTAGGTGCCACCATCGCGCCGATCAGCCATGTCGAGAACGGCAGCTGCGCTGCTTTCGTCAACGCCGCAAACGCGATAAACGCTACCGGGATCATCGCCAGACTGTCGCCGTGTGAACCGTTCGTAACGAGCGTATGCAGGGATACCGAGCCTTCCGTATATGCAAAATACCAGATACCGAGCGCCAGAAAAACGCCGCCGAACAGGTTCATCCATAATGCGCGGAAGGAATTGTTGATCGCGGTCTCGTCCTGTGTATAACCGATCAAAAGGAAGGAGCAGACACTCGTCACCTCCCAGAAAAAGTCGATCCACATCAGACTTTCCGAGAAAACAAATCCGAACATCGCGCCCAGAAAGCAGAAAATGATCATAAAGAAATAATAGCGCCGGTCACGCACCTCTTTGTGGTGCTGATGATAACCGTGCATATAACCCGCGCCGTAAATGACGATCAATCCGCCGATCACACCGATGATCAGTGCCATCAGGACCGAAAGATGATCCACATAAATCTTGCCGACCTCTTCCACCTTCGGACCCGCAAGCTCCAGATAGACCATCATGCAGGTAGGGATGATCGACAGCAGCATGACCCAATACTTATGGTAACGAATGGACTGTACGATCACAAGAAGCATCAGAAGGATCTCCCCCGCAAGGATCACCATATCCGCCGCATGCGTATCGTAATAGAACGTCATCACCTGCGCTCCCGCGGCAAGCCACTCGGCAAGAAGCACGAACACCGCGCCGATGATCACGGTCGAACATACGTAGGCAAATCCGCGCCGCACCCTGTTCTTACGGATGCAGAACAAAATCGCGCCCACGATGAACGGAAAAATGATTAAAAAAGGTATGACCGCCATAACTGACCTCCTGTAAAAATATTTTGACAGTCAATGCGCATAAAAATATACGCAATCTTTAATAATTATCGCCTTTTTTCGAAAAAAAAACAATAGCAAGTTGACGTTTTTTGGGATTTTCTGATAAAGTGATGGTATGCATGAAATGAGTTATATCGTCGCTATGATCGACATCGCACTAAACGAATTAAAAGACCGCCCGCAAGCGGTTCCGAAACGTCTCGTCATCGAGGTCGGACAGATGACCGGCGTTATGCCGGAGTATCTGCACAAATACTTCCCCATCGCTGCAAAAGGGACACGCCTTTCGGACGCATCCCTTGAAGTGATCTCAATCCCTGTACAAGTGCAGTGTGCGCATTGCGGCAGCACCTACCGCCCCGAAAAAGCGTTCCGCTACCTCTGCCCCGTCTGCGGCGAAAAAGCCGCGACACTTTTGCACGGCAGAGAATGTAAGGTAAAAAGCATCGAGGTAGAGGAATGATTCACGCCCCCTGCAGGCTTTCTATCATCTCCTTTTTAAACGCTCCGTACCGATGCTCTTCGATCGCACCGCGGATCTCCTCCATCAGATGATTATAGAAGTACAGATTGTGCAGCACACAAAGCCGCATTCCGAGCATTTCTTTCGCCTTCAGCAGGTGCCGGATATAGGCACGCGTATATGTTTTGCACGCCGGGCAGCCGCAGCCCTCCTCGATCGGCGTCATATCCATTTCAAACTTCTGATTGAACAGATTCATCTTCCCATGATGCGTATACACGTGTCCGTGCCGTCCGTTGCGGCTCGGATAGACGCAGTCAAAAAAATCCACGCCGCGATCCACCGCTTCGATGATATTCGCCGGCGTCCCCACACCCATCAGATAGGTCGGCTTATCCTGCTGCAGATACGGCACCGTCTCGTCAAGCATTTCATACATCTGCTCATGTGTCTCGCCGACTGCCAGGCCTCCGATCGCATACCCGGGAAGCTCAAGCTCACGGATCGCCTTCGCGTGATCAATGCGGATGTCTTTATAAACCGCTCCCTGGTTGATCCCGAACAGAAGCTGCTCCTTATTGATCGTATCCTCCTGTTCATTCAGCCATTGCATTTTGTTTTTGCAGCGGATCAGCCATCTTGTCGTCCGCTCCACCGACGGGATCACGTAATCCCGCTCGGCCAAAGCCGGCGGACATTCGTCGAACGCCATCGCGATCGTCGATCCGAGATGCGACTGGATGCACATGCTCTCCTCCGGCCCCATAAAGATCTTTCTGCCGTCAATATGCGAATGGAAGGTCACTCCCTCTTCTTTGATCTGCCGCAGGCTTGCTAAGGAAAACACCTGAAAGCCTCCGGAATCCGTCAGCACCGGACGCTCCCAGTTCATAAATCTGCGCACGCCTCCAAGCCGGGCGATCAACTCATCTCCGGTACGTACGTGCAGGTGGTAGGTGTTGCAGAGCGCGATCTGCGTATCGATCCCGTAAAGATCCTCGGTCGATACCGCGCCCTTGATCGCCGCCACCGTCGCCACATTCATAAACACCGGCGTCTCGACCGTGCCGTGAACCGTTGTAAATGTCGCGCGTTTCGCGCGGCCGTCAGTTGTTATGATCCGATATTCCGCCAAACCTTTTCATCCTCCCAAAAAGCATTCCCATCAGCTGCGCCGCTAAAAGCAAACGCCGCCCATTTTCAGGTATGGAAGTTCTGCTCGCTAACCTCGAACTTCGCCTGCCGGCTCGTTCTCGCTAATCTCACAGAACGACCTACGCACTAAACTCAATCTTCGCCTGGCGGCTCGATTTCGTTAAGTGCTAACGGTCAATGATCGGCCATGGTCAACCATATATGTTTTTCAAATAAGAAAGCCGTGATGTCGCATTGGTCAAAAGTGCATCACAAACCACGATCGCCGCCATGCACTCCACCACAACGACCGCCCGCGGAACGATGACCGGGTCGTGCCGCCCGTGAATGGAAAGCGCGGTATCCTCCCCTTTTACCGTCACCGTCTTCTGCTCTCTTGCGATCGAAGGCGTCGGCTTGAAGGCCGCCCGGAAAATGATGGTATCTCCGTCGCTGATGCCTCCTAAAATGCCGCCCGCGTGATTCGTCTCTTTGCTCACGCGTCCGTCCTTCATCACGAACGCATCGTTGTTAAAAGAGCCTGCCGCCTCCGCTGCCGCAAATCCGTCGCCGATCTCAAAACCTTTTACCGCGCCGATAGACATGATCGCTTTGGCAAGATTCGCATCGAGCTTATCGAATACGGGATCCCCGAGTCCCGCAAATGCCCCCGTGATCCGGCATTCTACAATGCCGCCGACCGAATCGTTTTTGCCCATCTCATATTCGAGATACTCCATCGCACGCACGGCTGCCTCTTTGTCCGGCATATAAAACGGATTATTCGCCGCCTCGGAAAGCTCATGCTTTTCGATCACAACCGGCCCGATGGATTTCGTATAGGCGCAGACTTCGATGCCGAATTCTTTTAACAGCTTCGCCGCCACCGCCCCGGCACAGACGCGGGCGAGCGTTTCCCGTCCGCTCGACCGTCCTCCGCCGCGATGATCGCGGTGTCCGTACTTTGCATAGAAACCAAAGTCCGCGTGCCCCGGCCGGAACACATCCTTAAGCGCCGTATAGTCCCCGGAATGCTGGTCGGTATTGTAAACCGCCATCGCGATCGGTGTCCCCGTCGTCACCCCCTCAAAGGTTCCGGACAGGATCTCCACCGCATCGCTTTCGGCCCGCTTCGTCACATACTTTGACTGCCCCGGCTTTCTTCGGTCAAGATACGGCTGAATGTCCTCCTGCGAAAGGGAAAGTCCCGCAGGGCATCCGTCGATCACAACACCTAACGCCGTACCGTGGGATTCACCAAAGGTCGTAACGTTAAAGATTTTCCCAAATGACGATCCCATTACGGCAATTCCAAAATGCGGATGCAGTTCGGCGTTACCACCTTAACCGGCGCACATTTCATCAGCGCGTAGGGACGCTCTTTATCGTGGATCATCTGGAAGGTGCGGATCTCGTTCGTATCGTGATTTAAGACCGCAACATACTCGTCGCCCGGCAGCGTCGAAATGGATTTCGGGAAATCTCCCGAGCATTTTACGATCTGCTCGAAGGCAAGCATCCCCGTCGCCGTATCGCGCCGGAAAACGGAAAATCCGTTAAAGCCGTCGATGGACACATAGACATACTGATCGTCGTTGGAAAGGCAGATGCACGACGACTCGCAGACCATATTGTAATTGCGGTCAAGCGTAGCGATCCGCTGCAGGCGGTTGAACACCGGCTCATCATTTTTCTCATCATAATGATAGCTGTAGACTTCGATGTAGTTCGACATTTCATCAACGATGTAGCAGACCCTGCCATCCTTTGCAAAACGGATCGACCGCGGCCCCGCACTTAACATACAGCGAATGATATTCTTCAGATGCATCTTGCCCGCTTCATAATCGAGCTCATAGACCTTGACCTGGTTCAGCCCGTGATCGACGGCGCACAGATATCGTTCATCCGGCGTCAGCTTCACACAGCTTACCATCGGGTGATCGATCCGCCGCTCCGACTGGGTAAAAGCAACGCCCTGATGGAAGATGCCGTCCGCGATCCCCCGGATGCTGCCGTCCTCGTTTAAGCGCATCATGGTCACCCTGCCGTCATGGAAGCCGCCGACAAAAAGATATCGCCGCTTGCTGTCCACATCCACAAAGCAGCCGCGCATCCCGCCGATGCCTTCCTGGTTGATCTTGGTAAGGTCCCCGTTCGCATCGATCGAGAATGCCGCTACGCCTTCATCCGCGATCGAGTACAGATATTTCTTATCTTTCGAAGTGCAAAGATACGACGGATTATTGATCTCCGCCACACTCCTTTCGCTAAGAACCCCCTTGCCCGGATCAACGTCGTAAACGTGGATCCCCACCACATTCCCATGCGTGTAGGTACCGACATAAGCAACACACTTTCCCATTTTGCTCCCCTTCTTTCTTGTAAATTATAGCCATTTAAAATAAAGTCTGTTACGACTCTTTTCGCCTTAATATATCAAATGCATCCGCATCCTGCGACAGTTCCACCCAGAATATCTGCTTCGAATGCGGACAAGAGGAAATGGCATTCCCCTCTTCATCCTTCATACGAAGAACGGCCGTCATTATATTATCACCCTTTGGCGTCATAATTTCAATCGTTTCCCCGACCGAAAATTTATTTTTCTGCGTCAGCCTCAAAAATGTACCATCCGCGTCCGTGCGCTTTTCTTCCACATATCCCAGATACGTATAATTCTTGATGTAATCGCTGTTCTCATATACGTGCGCCTTTGCATCCGGCCGCCCGAAATAAAACCCGGTTGTAAAGCCCCGAAACGTACAGTCGGCGATCTGCTCGTTATAGTATGCTATCCGGCTTTCATACAGTGCTTCGTCGGTAAAAAAGTCGTCGATCGCCTGCCGGTAGGTGCGTGCCGCGGCGGCCACGTAAAGCGCCGTTTTCATCCGCCCTTCCACCTTGAAGCTGTCGATTCCGCTTCCCACAAGTTCAGGGATATGCGCTACCATGCAAAGATCCTTTGAATTCAAGATGTAGGTGCCGTGCCCGTCCTCATCGATCGGAAGATATTCGCCCGGCCGGTTCTCTTCAACAAGCGCATACTGCCACCGGCACGGATGCGTGCAGGCCCCCTTGTTCGCGTCCCTTCCGGTAAAATAATTCGACAGCAGGCACCGCCCCGAATAGGAAATGCACATTGCCCCGTGAACAAAAGCTTCCAGCTCCATATCTTCCGGCATGCGGTTCTTTAATTCTCTTATTTCCTTTAAGGAAAGCTCCCTTGCGCAGACGACGCGCTTTGCACCAAGCTCATACCACATCCGCGCGCTTTCATAATTCGTTGTATTCGCCTGCGTGCTGACATGCAGCTCCATATCGGGCAAAATCCGCTTTGCCGCAGCAAAAACGCCCAGATCCGCGATCAAAAGCGCATCGGGCTTTTCCTCCATTTCTTCTATTCGGGTAAAATAAGCCGCTATCCCGTCCAAGTCCGCGTTATGGGCATAGATGTTCGCCGTAACGTAAACCTTCGCCCCATGCGCGTGTGCAAAACGGATTCCTTCGTCCATTTCCTCTTCGGTAAAGTTGACCGCCTTTGCCCGCAAGGAATAAGCTTCTCCACCGATATAGACAGCATCCGCGCCGTAAAGCACGGCGATCTTTAACACCTCAAGGCTGCCTGCCGGAAGAAGAAGCTCAGGTTTTTTATATGATTTTTTCGTATCATTCCGTTCATTCATTGCCATTATTACAAAAGACAGACTCCGGGACGCTTTCAACCGATTGCAGGCGTTTAAGTTTGGGAACCTGCTTTTTTACCGCGACCGCGACCCCGTCCGCGATCGGCAGAATGTCCGCCGTAAAGTCCTCATCCGCGGTCAGCTCCTTCAAGAACGCCCGCATCCTTTTATGGATCGTGCGGTTGCGCCGTTCGATCATAAAACGTGACTCCAAGATATCGCCCTCACGAAGCACATTATCTACGACAAGCACGCCTCCTTCAAAAAGCAGCCGCTTCGCCTGCCCGTAAAACGCCGGGTACTGCCCCTTCGCCGCATCCATAAAAACGAGATCATACCCCGGGACAAGCTCCGGCAGGATCACGGCCGCGTCCCCTTCATAAAGGGTGATCCTTTTTTCTTTATCATATTTATAAAAGTTATTCTTCGCACAAGCGATCCGCGGCTCGTACACCTCGATCGTATCGATCAGCGCATCCGAATGAGCCGCCATAAAAAGCGCCGAAAAACCAACCGCCGTCCCGATCTCTAAAATCCGCCGCGGCTTATGCCCTGCCAAAAGCCAACGCAAAAAATACTGCATATCCCGCCGGATGATCGGAATGTGATCGGAAAGAGCAGCTTCCTCAAGCGCAAGGAGGTCTTCGTTCGTCTCGAAAAGCAGTGTATCTAAATATACCAAAAGTCTTTCATTATCCATCCCGCGCCCTGCTATATACCTTAAGAACGGCGTCCGTATATTTTTGCCCCCCGCGTATTCCTGCTACACTTCCATAATGATCGGCAGGATCATCGGCCGCCGTTCCGTCTTCTTCCATACGAAATCCGACATCGCCGCCTTCACCTCGCCCTTGATCGTCCCCCAGTCCGTCACGTGCCGATCCATCAAAGATTCCATCTTCGCATCCATCACCGACTTCGCCGCGCCCATCAGATCCTCCGCGCCGCGGACATAAACGAACCCGCGGGAAACAATATCCGGACCCGCAAGAACCTCACCGGTCTCACGCTTTAGGGTCATTACGATCATAATGATGCCGTCCTCCGCCAGCCGCTGGCGATCACGCAAAACAATGTTGCCGACGTCACCGACACCGAGGCCGTCAACCATAACGGAACCCTTATGCACGTGTCCCGTCACTTTCGCGCCCTTCTCGTCGATCTCCAGAATATCCCCGGAATGCAGCATTAAAATATGATCATCGTCATAACCGAGCTGGCGAACGATCTCCGCCTGTGCCTTCCGATGCTTATACTCTCCATGCGCCGGGATCGCGTATTTCGGACGGATCAGCGAATACAAAAGCTTGATCTCCTCCGCGCAAGCGTGCCCCGATACGTGCACATCCTGTAGAATGATCTTAGCGCCTTTTTCGTAGAGATCATTCATAACCTTCGACACTGCCTTTTCATTGCCCGGGATCGGATGTGACGAAAAGATGATCGTATCGTTCGGCTTAATGGAAATCTTCCTGTGCGTTCCGTTCGCCATCCGCGACAGCGCCGCCATCGACTCACCCTGCGAGCCGGTCGTGATGAGACACATCTGGTTGTCCGGATATTTTTTCATGGCTTCCACCGGCACGATCGTATTCTCGGGAATATGCAGGTACCCGAGATCGGACGCCGTATTGATGATGTTCGTCATGCTGCGCCCTTCGATCAGCACCTTCCGCCCGTATTTGTGCGCGGAATTGATGATCTGCTGCACACGGTCCACGTTTGATGCGAAGGTCGCAATGATGATCCGTGTACCGGTATTTTCCGCAAAGATCTGATCGATCGTCCGTCCAACCGTCCGCTCGGACTGGGTAAAACCGGGACGTTCCGCGTTCGTGGAATCGCAGAGCATCGCAAGAACGCCCTTTTTCCCGATCTCGCCAAAATGCTGCAAATCGATCGCGTCACCGAAGACCGGCGTGTAATCCACTTTGAAATCGCCCGTATGGATCACGGTACCGGCCGGCGAATAGATCGCAAACGCACAAGCATCCTGAATGCTGTGATTCGTGCGGACAAATTCGATACGGAACGGTCCTAAATTGATCGACTGTCCGTATTCACAGACCTTCCGTCTTACCTTTGATACCAGATTATGCTCGGCTAATTTGTGTTCGATGATACCGATCGTAAGGCGCGTCGCATAAACGGGTACTAAAATTTCGCGCAACAAAAAAGGAAGTGCGCCGATATGATCCTCGTGCCCATGCGTAATGAAAATGCCCTTGACCTTGTCTTCATTCTCCAGCAGGTATGAAAAATCGGGGATCACAAGATCCACGCCGAACATATCATCCTCCGGAAACGCAAGCCCGCAGTCCACCACGATGATCGTGTCATCATATTCGAAAGCCGTGATGTTC
>JAFSYD010000115.1 GCA_017443685.1 Lachnospiraceae bacterium
TCGGGAACTTGATATTCAGCAGCGGGCTCCAGCGTGTCGTTGCCATGTTCCGCTCTTTTTCTTTTAACGACTTGACCGCCGACTGCATCGCCGCCTGCTTCGAGGATACCTGGATCTCCAGGCTCTCAAGATTGTCGCTCTTCGATACCGCGACCGTCTTCGCCGCGGACAGCTTGAACATCGGATCCCTTTTTGCCGCGACCTCATATCCGGTACCGGCGGGCACGACGCACGATAACAGCGACGCCGCAAGGCACACACACAATACCCGTTTTGCGGTTGTTAAGGCTTTTTTATGCAGTTGATTCATTTTTCCACTGCGCATATCTCATCGCCCCTTTGCTTTGCTATGCCATCCTTACGCTGCTTTTGCGATCTTTACCCTGCTTTCGCTGCCGCTTATGCCGCGGTCTCCTCTGCCCCGGCTTATACCGCCGTTCGTCCGGCGATAACCTTGCCTTGTTACTTCTCTTCCGAGAGGTCGTTGTTCAAAATGTAGTAGAACGCGAACTCATTGTCATCCTGCGCCGATACAAAGTTATATACCAGCCCGTCCTTTTCGTAGGAGTGCAGCCATACAACGTAGTTCTCATCGTAGCCGCTCACCTGCGTATATTCCGTGAACTTCTGCGTCTCCGTGATCTCCGCGGGGCCGCCTATCACATCGACCTCCGATGCATCATTCAGCCGGTTGATCATAAGAAGCTCGGCCAGCGTCGCGTAGGATTCACCGGTGTAGGTCGCTTCTCCGAAGATGCTCTCTAAGTCCTTAAAGGCTTCGTAGCGCTTGCCGCCGTAGTGGATGAAGTCCTGCATTACGTATACGACTTCCACCTTCGCTTCTTCGTCGATGGAGTTCTCATCCAAAAGCTCCTCCGTCATACAGGAAATGTCCTCGCACACACGGATGTGCTCATTGCCGATGACATACAGCTTCCTCTCGCCGGTGTAGCTTTGTGCCATCTCCGCGGCGCCCTTCCCCAGCAGCGATGAATACAGGATCTCGTCCTTGGAAAATTCTCCTTCGAAGATCGCCTGGCCGCCATTGTTGTACAGCTTGCCGTGGCCTTCCTTCATATTCTGTGCGAACATCCCGTCATATAAGAGGCTGCCCGTCGGCCGGTAGAACTTTCCTTCGCCGCTGTAGAGGTTCTGGTGGAAGAAGCCCTCGTATTCCTTCGTACCATCCTCATAATACTGGATGCCGCTGCCTTCGTACTTGCTGGACTCGAACTGTCCCTCATATACGACCACGCCCGCCGGGTTCTTTAACGTCCCGGTGCCGTTGCAGGCCGCGTCGGATACCTCTCCTTCGAACGCCATATATCCGGATTTGCCGCGGATGCGGACCCGCCCCTTGGCGAATTTCAGAAGGATCGAGTTGTAGTCGTAGGTCTTGATATTATCCTCGCTCCTGCCCGGAAACAGCGCCGAACGTGCCGTGATCAGGTAAATAATGCACAAAAGCCCCGTGATGATCACCAGCGCGTATGCCAGACGCTTCGATACCAGCCACCTCGCGATCGGATAGTAGTCGTCCTTGTCCCTCGGGCGGACATTTAAGATACTGCTTAAGAACCGGCGCAGAAGCTCCGATACGCGCCCGACGAGGTAAGTCGGGGATAAAAAGAGCTTCAACCGCGTAACTAAAGGCAGTATACGCGACCGCAGGACGTTTGTTAAGATATCGACTAAGTTAAAATTCATAATCCCTTACCCGTATTACAAATGCAGCTCGCCTTCAAAATCCGCGTCCGCCGTCTCGTTCAACAGCCGCTCACACTCGAAGAGGTACCATTTCGCCACCATATCCTGCGGCACATCCTGGATCAACGCGGCAAACGCATTCCTTGCGAAGTAGAAATCCTTCTTATAGAAAAGATTCAGTGCATCGCTAAATGCCTTTAATGTGCGCCGCTTGCCCTGCCGTACCGTAAACTCCTCGGCGTCCAGCGCCTCGTAGAGGTTCCATTTCGTGCTCTTGCCGTCCGTTTCGGTACGGATAAAACCAATGTAGCGTGTATCGGATACGGCCTCGCGCTCCCTTACGGTCTCGGTGAAGACCACCCGAAGCGCCAGCCTGCGGAAAAAGTTGATGTATCCGGAAAGATCGTGTCCGTCCTTCGTAAGAAGGAAGGCACTTGCCTGCTGATCACTCCCCGCAACGCCATACTGGAAATCCGTATAATGAAGGAAGATCATCGGCCCAAGCATCCCCGGTTCGAGGCTTTCCGAAGCCTCCTGCACCATCTCCACCGCGAACCGTACACTGTGCCGCACCTCTTCGAGGAACAGAACCCGCATCATCGCAAGGTACGAATCACTGGAGATATAGATCCCGTCCTCCCGCGTGCAGTATTTTTCCATGACACGCATATGCTCGCTGCGCAGGATCATTTCATTCTCATGCGCGTAATGCCGGTCTGCGGACAGATACGCCAGCGTACCGGAGCTTGTGATGGAATCCCCATCCTTAACCTCGATGATCGAGTTCTTCTGCAGGATTCGCTCGATCCCCTTCGGCGCGAAACGGTAATATGCCCGGTAGGTCATAAACTGCATCCGGTTGACCTCGCGGATGTTCTTCTCGATCTCATGGATGCTGTTCCACATCCGGTTGATATCCCAGCCGTAGATCCTCCTCGGCTTCTCGAATTCGAGGGTGCCGTCCGCAAGGAGATCCAGAGCCCTGCGAAGCCGCTCCAGGTCGCGACTTTCGATCAGCAGGAAGATACATCCGGCGATGGAGATCACCACGAAGACGATCAGCATCGTCCACGCCCTTGCCTGCCCCGTCCCGGTCATGACCGTGATGAAGTCCGCATGGGAGAAGATCCCGACGATCCGATACTGCGACTGTCCCGATACGGGCTGCGAGATCGCCGTCGCCGGCAGGCCGTCCGGCCACATCTTAAGCGGGCATCTGTCCTCGCTCTTAAGCGCCCTCATCGCAGCGTTGCCGTATACGTAATCAATTCCCTGCCGCTCCATGTGATTCCCGTCCGCGATGATCTCGCCCGTCAGGGAATCGCATATGCATACATCCGAAACCTTATGCTCCGAGTCGGAATTGTCATCCATCAGCGCGTATATGTCATCCACCAGCGCCCA
>JAFSYD010000010.1 GCA_017443685.1 Lachnospiraceae bacterium
AAGCTGGTTCCGTTTATGGCACTGCTTTATGTTATCGGCGCATTGCTTGTGATCTGTATGCACGCAAATATGCTTGGTGCTGCCTTTGTGGCGGTGATTAAGGGCGCATTTGGTTTGAAAGCGGTTGGCGGCGGCATTGTCGGCAGCGGAGTGGCGCTTGCGGTACAGTGGGGCATGAAGCGCGGCGTATTCTCCAACGAAGCGGGCTTAGGCTCTTCGGTTATGGTGCATTCGAGCTCGAACGTGCGCGAGCCGGTGGTACAGGGAATGTGGGGCATTTTCGAAGTATTTGCCGATACGATGGTGGTGTGTACGATCACTGCTTTTGCGGTGCTGACCTCGGGACTTGTGGATTTGAATACCGGAGAGGTGATTTCATCCAATGAGTCGACGGCGCTGGTCGCGGAGGCGTTTTCCACGGTCTACGGGCACATGGGCCGAATGTTTATCGCGGTTGCGATTCTGCTGTTCGCTTTTTCCACGGTGCTCGGCTGGAGCCATTACGGGACGAAGGGCTTCGAGTATCTGTTCGGCACGAAGGCGACGCAGGTGTACAAAATTGTATTTGTCATCTTTATCGTGTTCGGCGCGACGATGGATCTGTCGCTGGCGTGGGATCTGTCGGACACTTTCAATGGCCTGATGGCAATTCCGAACTTAATCGGCGTCATTACGCTGTCACCGCTTGTCATGAAGATCACGGCAAATTATGTCCGGCGCAAGCTGCATAATGAAGACATTAAGCCGATGCTGTCCTGGCACGATGAGATCCAGGAAGCGCATGAGAAGGAAATCTGATCCATGCGGATCGATAAATTCCTTTCCGACGCGGGCTTCGGTACGCGGAAGGAAGTACGGATCTTGGTAAAAAAGGGCGCGGTCTCGGTAAACGGCAAAGCGGTGACGGATGCGGGCGCACATATTGATTGTGATTGGGATGCAATTACGGTATACGGGGAACCGGTCGTTTATCAAAGGTTCCGGTATTATATGATGAACAAACCATCCGGCGTGGTGTCCGCGACGGAGGACGGGCGGGAGCGGACGGTTCTGGATCTGCTGCCGCCCGCTTTGCGCAAAGGGCTGTTCCCTGTCGGCAGATTGGACAAGGACACGACGGGTCTTCTTCTTTTGACGGATGACGGCGCACTTGCTCATTGTCTGCTTTCTCCGAAAAAGCACGTGGACAAAACCTATCTTGTGACATACGACGGGAAGCTGCCTTCGGACGTGGAAAATCTTTTTGCAAACGGACTTCGTGTGGATGAGACTTTTAGGGCACTTCCGGCAAAGCTTGTGCGCTTGTCGGAATGCGAGGCGTACGTTACGATACGGGAAGGCAAATATCACCAGGTCAAGCGGATGTTCGCGGCGGTCGGCTGCAGGGTAACCGCCTTAAGACGTATTTCAATGGGGACGCTTGCGCTTGATGAAACGCTGCGTGAGGGTGATTTTCGGGAACTGTATGCGCAGGAATTGACTCTTTTACGTTCGAACAGCTGATCTGTTGTGAAAATTGTCTGATTTTTTGCTGATTTTTTACCGTTTTTTGTGTTTTTTTCTTGCCCCATTTCCCAAAGCATAGTACAATAGAAAAAGTGGGGCATTTTTGCATTTTGGAAATGTCATTTTACCCGAAGAATAATGAAAGCAGGAGGGGAATGCAATGGCAAAAAAACGAAGCAGCGGCGGTTCGGGCAGTAAGGGATTGGGGGTGCGCGGCATCCGTGTGAAGCTGATCGCGATCATTCTTGCACTTTCGATCATTCCGCTTGCGATCATGACGTTTGCGCTTACGAAAACGATCCGCAGCACGGTCATGGAGCTTGAGACGGCGGTCGCCGAGCAGCGTCTGGCAACCGCGCAAAAAGAGGTGATGAGCCTCATTGACAACACGTTTAACGGTGTGGATGTTCTGGCGAAAAATGATCATTTTGACGATGCGCTTAAGGATCCGTCGCCGGAGAACCTGGCGGAGGCGAGAAAAGCGATCACTGACGCGCAGGACGCGTTTTCACAGGGAGCATCGTTTGAATTTCTTTATGATACGAAGGGAATGCAGATCGTCCGTGGCGATGACAATGATCTGAATGACATTTCCGAGCGGGCTTATGTACAGAATTCGCTCGCCGGAAGCAAGTATCTGTCGGATGTTACGATCTCAAAGGTATCCGGACAGCCGACGGTATATATGGCTGACCCGGTCAAAGACGGGAATGACAATATCCTGGGCGGTTTTGCCAAATCAGCGGATCTTGCCTCGCTTTCCGAGGGGATCGCGTCCATTACCGACGCGGATACGGACATCACGGTCTTAGACCGTGTAGGTGTATTGGCCGCAACGACGGAGGAGCAGTATAATCTGCAGTCCGGAGAGACGACGGATCTTTCCGGGGAAGAATACTATCAGCTCGCTTCGGCGAACGGCAGCGGCATGAAGGTCACGATGCATAACGGGAAAAAGGTTCTGATGTCTTATATGCACGAGCCGAACACGAATTGGACGATCGTCTGTCTGACGGATTACTCGTCGGTGATCGCGCCCTTTAAGCATGGTCTTATGATCGCTCTTGTGATCCTGGTGATCGCAGTTGTGCTCGTGATCGTATGCGGTCTTGCGTTTGCGGGCCAGATCGCGAAGCCGATCGTTGAAGTAAAGGAATTTGCGGATAGTCTGTCGAAGGGCGACTTTACGATCGAGCCGCTTTCGATCCGCCGCACCGACGAGATCGGACAGATGGCCAATGCGCTGAACCGGATGTACGAGAGCAATTCCTCGGTTATTTTCAATATCGGCGAGGGCAGCGGAAAGGTGTCGAATTCTTCCGCGGAGCTTTCCGAAACGTCGCAGGATCTTCTGGCGCGGTTCGAGGAAGTGGCGTCTTCGATGGAGCGTGTGAATGACGCGATGACGAGCACGGGCGCGGCGACGCAGCAGGTATCGGCATCGGCGAACGAGGTGAACGAGTCCGTGGAGCGTCTTGCCGAAGAGACGGCGAATACGAAGCGTGAAGTGATTGAGATCACGAAGAAGGCGGCGGAGATCGAAAAAGAAGGACGCGAATCCTCCGAATACGCGATCCGCATTGCGCAGGAGCGCGGCAAGGAATTGGAAGAGGCAACCGAGGCGGCAAGGGTCGTTTCCGAGATTGCAACGATGGCGGACTCCATTGCCGGCATCGCGAACCAGATCAACCTGCTTTCCCTGAATGCTTCGATCGAAGCGGCGCGCGCGGGCGAGCACGGACGCGGTTTTGCTGTTGTTGCGGGTGAGATCAATAACCTGGCTGCACAGACGAAGTCGTCGGTTGAGCAGATCCAGAATACGGTGGATAAGATCCAGACAGCATTTGACTCGCTGCAGAGCTCTTCGATGGAGCTGCTTTCCTTCCTGCGTGAGACGGTTGCTCCGGATTATGAGAAGTTTATCACGATCGGTCAGGAGTACGGCGCGGACGCGAAAAAGTTCGGCGAGCTGGCTGACAATATCGCCGAGATGGTCGGCTATATCTCCGATTCGATGGATCAGGTCAACGCAGCGGTTTCCGATATTGCCGAAAGCGCGACGGAGACAGCCGGTTCTTCCGCGGAGGTTACGGATACGATCGGCGAGGCGGCAAATATGATGGAGCGTATGAGCGGGATGGCGAACGATTCGCAGGAGGTTTCGAACCACCTCGACGAGATCGTAAAGCAGTTCAAGTTAAAAGAGATGTAAGCGTCCTTCGGATGGATGTGTTTTTTGGGATCCCGATGAATCGAGAGGTTTGTCGGGATTCTTTATGAGCGGGTGCTTGTGAATGAGAGTGTTGGAAGATATAAAGATCATCGGGATGGGAGCTGCCGGGGAAGGAACCCTTACCGGAGAGGCGCGGGATGCGATCGCGGCGGCGGATGTGGTGATCGGATCGAACAGGCTGCTTGATGCGGCAAAAAGGATAAGGAGCACCGCGGACGGGAAAGCGGTTGCTTTCGATGAAGCGGATGTCTCGGATGTTCGGATAGGTATGCTCGAGGAGGACTTCCCGGATGAAGTGAAGCGGAGGCTTGTGGCGAAATCTTTGGATGGGGCGGAGCGGCCGGATTTGATCTGTGCGTGGAAGGCGGAAGCGATCCGGGATGCGATCCTTGCACATCCGGGGGAACGGATCTGTGTCCTGTTCTCAGGGGATACCGGGTTTTATTCGGGGGCGGCAGGGCTTGGTGCGCTGCTGAAGGAAAGGGAGATTCCCTTTTCCCTTTTGCCGGGGATCTCTTCGGTGCAGCTTTTTTCGGCGGCGCTGCGGGAGCCTTGGGAAAGCTGGAAGCTGGTTTCGGCACACGGCAGGGCGATCGTTCCTTATATGGAAGTGGAGCAGGGACGGGATACGCTTTTTCTGACCGGAGGCAGTTGGACGGTGGAAGCCCTTTGCCGTTCGCTTTGTGACGCAGGCTGCGGGAGTGCCGGGATCTGTGTCGGCTCGGAGCTTGGCGGTGCGGATGAGGCGATCTTTTCCGGGACAGTGGAAGAGGCGGCAAAAAGGACATTTCCGGCACTGTCGGTGATGCTGGTGAGAGGGACGGGAAAGGCGGATGATGCGCGCGATGGTGAATTGCCGGCTCCTTTTTTGCTGCCGGATGAGGCATTTATCCGGGGGAATGTGCCGATGACAAAGCAGGAGGTGCGGGCGGCGATATTGCTTGCGCTTGCGCCTAAGCCGGATGACGTGATCTGGGACATCGGGGCCGGAACGGGGAGTGTGTCTGTGGAATTGGCCCGGCATCCGGCAGGCAAAGCGGTCTATGCGGTGGAGTATAATGCGGAAGCGATCCGGCTGATCAGGGAGAATGCCGGGCGGTTCATAAGAGGAAGATGGAAGAGAGAGAATGTGACGGAGGACGGACAGACCGAAGCATTGGAGGAAAGACGTGTTCCTGTGACAGAGAAGGCTCCGCTCGAGGGAACGCCAGACGAACGGATAGAGATGGCGGAGGAGGGGGAGTCCGCCGGGAAAGAAAAAGCAGCCCGCCTGGTTGTCGTTTCCGGGAAAGCGCCGGATGTCTGCAGTTTTCTTCCGATGCCGGACGCAGTCTTCATCGGCGGAAGCAGCGGGCGTTTGAAGGATATTTTAGACGTTGTTTTTGAAAAGAATCCGAACTGCCGCGTGGTGGTTTCGGCAATCCTGACAGAAACCTTATCGGAGGCAGCGGCGTATTTTTCTACGGCGGATATTCCGTATGCCGTGACGCAGGTTGCGGTGTCGCGGTCGGCAGAGGTGTCAGGCAGGCATATGATGAAAGCGGATAATCCAGTGTGGATCGTCTGCGGTGGGATGCGGGGATAGGATGATTGCGGCAGCAATATGTTTCGGGAAGGTATCTGTTCAGCAGGCTGAACAGATACGCGAGGCATCAAGGCTGACGCCATGGAAAATTGATGCCTCGCCCGGTGGATTTACGTTACCGGGCAGTCGCTCAGCAGTAAATGCTTCGCGCTGCCGAACAGTTACTCGGGAAGATCCATGTGCTGTCCCACAAACGAAGGAGAGGGCAGAATCCGCGGTGAAGGAAAGGAAGCGAGGGGAAAAATCAGAACAGGAAGGGCGCGGCTTGCGGCGAGACGGAAGCCGCATTTCGTGCGTCGTGACGGCGATGAGCAGTAACACGGGAAAGACCGTGGTGACCTGCGCTTTATTGGAATGGCTTTCGCGGGAAGGTTTTTCGGCCTGTGCCTTTAAGACCGGACCGGACTATATCGATCCGATGTTCCACCGAAAGGTGCAGGGGGTGGAATGCCATAATCTGGATCTGTTTCTATGTGGAGAAAAGCGGGCGGAAGATGTACTAAGGCAGCATTTTTTGCGGTATGCGGGCGGTTATGACGCGGTTGTGATCGAAGGCGCGATGGGCTGGAAGGACGGCATCGGAGGAACGCCCGGCAAAAGCGCGTGGGAAATTGCAAAAATACTCAACGTGCCGGGGCTTTTGGTCGTAAACTGTGAGGGATGTGCCGGGTTGATCGCGGCGACAGATTACCCGGTGCAGGAAATAGATTCCGGTATTGCCGCTGTATTTTTAAACTGCTGCGGGGATGAAGAATATCCACGAATAAAAGAAGCGGTTGAGAAGAAAATAGGTCTGCCTGTCATCGGATATCTGCCGCAAATGCCGGAAGCAGAATGGTCCAGCCGGCATCTTGGACTGGTTACGGCTTGTGAGATCGATGATCTGAAAATGAGGCTCCGTAAGCTTGGAGCAGCCTTGGGTGAGCGGATGGACCGGGACACGTTTGCGGCGGTGTTCCAAACAGATAGAATGAAAGAGCGTGAAAAACGAACGGATAAAACAGAGGAGCGTGAAAAACAAAAGGAAAGAATAGAAGCCCGAAAAGTGGCAGAACCAACGGAAAGTGCAGAGGAGCGGAGAGCATCAGGGCATTCGGTGAAAGAGTATTGTCCCGAGACAGAACCCGCGGATTGGGATGCTGTAAAGAATCCTTTATTGGCCGTTGCGCGGGATGAGGCATTTTGTTTTATCTATGAGGAAACGCTGGATGCGCTGCGGGATGCGGATTTTGCCATTGGCTTTTTCAGCCCGCTTCATGGGGAAAACATACCGGAAAGCGCTTCCGCTCTTTTGCTTTCGGGCGGGTACCCGGAGTTATACGCAAAAGAGCTTGCGGCAAATGCACGGATGCGTACTTCTGTCAGAACGGCGGTGACCGGCGGGCTGCCGACGATAGCGGAGTGCGGCGGCTTTCTGTATCTGGGGGAGGAATTGCAGGGTACGGACGGAAAAATGTATCCGATGTGCGGTGCGTTTCGCGGGAAAGCGACGCGAAAGGAACGGCTGGTTCGATTCGGCTATGCGCAGATGACAGCGAAAAAGGATGGCTTACTGTTTCGGAAGGGGGAAAGTGCTCCGATCCACGAATTTCATTACTGGGATTCGACGGCGAACGGAGATGATTTTGCATTGATAAAGCCGGTGTCGGACCGAAGCTGGCAGGGCGGATTTCAGACGCCGACGATGTATGCCGGGTTTGCGCATCTGTACCTCGCCGCGCAGCCGGATGCAGTGAAACGGTTCCGGGAAGCGGCGGAGTCCTATCATAGGGGGGTTAGATGATATGAAAGGGACGCATTTCTCTCACGGCGGCGACGTGGAGGGATTTATCGAACAATATCATAAGGAGCCGTTGGATTTTTCGGCGAGCATCAGTCCGCTTGGATTGCCGGAGGGCGTAAAGCAGGCGGTCACGGATTGCCTGCAAAAGGAGCCGCATTACCCCGATCCGTTCTGCCGGCGTCTGCGCGCAGCCATCGCTGAGGCGGAAAATGCAAGGCAGGAAGCAGAAGATGGTGCGGAGTATACGGAGCAGATAGCAGAAAAATGTGCAAAACGAGCAGGGCAGTCGGAAGAAAAATCCTTCGGATACACAGATGCACACAGAGGAGAGTATACCAAACAAACGTATAGTCTCGCCCCGGAGAGAATCATCTGCGCGAACGGTGCCTCGGACCTGATCTGGCGGATCGCGCGGGCTTTTGCAAGAGAATACACATATGATACATTATTGCCGGGTATGACGGAAAGGGGACTCGTTGAGGAGGAGGAGCTGCACCCGACAGATAAAGGAAAGCGAGGTCGCGCGGCATTACTGCTTTCTCCCACCTTTATAGAATACGAACGCGCCCTTACCACATGCGGCATTCCGATCCGGCGGCACAGGTTAAATGACGAGGAAGACTTTCGGCTGACCGAAACGGTGCTGGATGCCATTGATGAAAGTGTGGGCATTTTCTTTTTGCCGCAGCCGCTGTATCCGACGGGGAAAGCAATAGAAGATGAGCTGCTTGGCGCGATCCGCGAGCGCTGCAGAGAGACGGGAACAAGGCTTGTGATCGACGCGAGCTTCGCGGATTTTTTAGGGGAAAAAGCAATAACGTTCATCAACAGGCTGGCAGTGGGCAGGGAAAAAAATCTGCCGATCTTCGTGATCCGTTCATTTACCAAGATCTACGCGATGGCGGGGATCCGCTTGGGGTATGGTTACACTGTGGATGAAGCTTTTCTCGCACGCCTGTACGAAATGTCCGACCCGTGGGCGGTGTCGCAGATCGCGCAGGAGGCAGGGATCGCGGCGTTAAGGGAAACGGAATACAAAAACAGGCTGCTTGCGCTGATATCGGATGAGCGGGTGAGGCTGACGCAAGCCTTAAAACAAATGGGGTTCCGTGTGATCGAAGGCGACGCGAACCATATGATGTTTTGCGGCAATGAAACGCTTTCGGGATCCCTTGCCGAGAGTGGACTCCTGGTGCGACGGC
>JAFSYD010000116.1 GCA_017443685.1 Lachnospiraceae bacterium
CCGCCTGGTTCTCCTGTTCTAAAACAGCGATCCGACGCCGGCGTTCGTCGTCCACCCTTTTTAAAACGGCAAGCAGGCGCTCCACGACAAAGAGCGCGATCAAAGAAAGCACCAGATGCCAGTCGGTACGGACGATCTGGGCATATTCCATACTAAGCCGCCCCTGGGCGACACGCGCAAAGAGACTGTAGAGTACGCCGAGCATTCCCACCGCGTAACCGATCAAGGGCAAAACCCCCTCCCGGGTTGTCGAGAGGATCACCAGAAGAAGGATAATGACCGCCGTGCTGTCGTAGGTTGTTTCGGAATTAACGGTATAATAAAAGACCTCTATGATAAGGACCGCTGCGTACAGATGATTCCCGATCCGCATCGAAAGCCGCCCCGAAACGTAGGTAACGGTACAGCCTAACGCGCATATCACAATGAGCGGGATCGTCCAATGCTCCCACTTAAGAAGAAGATTTAAGACCACAAGCACCCCGGAAAAAGATAGTATGGTGATGATCAGGGCAAATTGTGCAACCGATCCGAATTCCTCCGCGTGCTGTTCTTTCATAATGTCATCCTTTACTTTTCGCGCATATCGTACCCGGTATCCGCATCGATCATTTCAAGCATAATATCGGCAAAACGCGGATCGAACTGCGACCCCCGTCCTTTTTCTATCTCACTGCGGACCACATCCTGCGGCAGAGCGTCACGGTAACTGCGCTTGCTCGTCATCGCATCATACGCATCCGCCACGGCAATGATCCTGGCCTGCTCCGGGATATCCTCGCCGCGGATGCCGTCGGGATACCCGCCGCCGCCATAACGCTCGTGGTGCCACCGCGCACCGGTCGAAAGCTCCGGCATCTCCCGGATGTTGGATAAGATCTGTGCGCCGATGACCGGATGTGTTTTGATCACGTCGAATTCTTCGTCGGTCAGCTTCCCCGGCTTATTGATGATAGCCCTCGGAACGCCGATCTTTCCTACATCATGCAAAAGCGCCATGATATAGATGTCGTTTAACCTCTTCCCTTCGTAACCGGATCTGCGCGCAATCTCCTCCGTATATATGGCAACACGCTCGGAATGCCCGTTCGTGTAGGTATCCTTCGCGTCTATCGCCGCCGCAAGAGACTGTACGACGTGGAAAAACAGCTGCTCATTCTCCACGGTCTTCTGGGATACCTCATCCGCCAGATCCCGATGCAGACGGATCAGCTCAATGCTGTGCGCGACGCGCAAAGAGAGCACTTCCGGAACGATCGGCTTGCGGATGAAATCCATTGCCCCAAGCTTTAAGGCCTTTTTCTCCGACTCCTCGTCATCGTCCGCCGTAAGAAAGACCACCGGTATCTCCCCGATGCGGTCATTTTTTGCACGCAGACGGCGCAGCGTTTCAAAACCATCGATCCCCGGCATATTCACATCCAAAAGGATCAGATCCGGCAGGTCTCCGCCGATATTGTCCAAAAGATCCTGCCCGGAGGTAAAAGCGGTCACACGGATCTCGTTCTCTGACAGACAGGTGCCGATCATCTGTATCGTCATCGTATCGTCGTCCGCCACCATCACCCATGTATCCCGGTGCTGCTCCGTGGTATCCTCCGTATAATCCAGAAACTCGTCTTCATAGGTGATGTCAAATGCGCCGATATGCGTCTTCTCCCAGGCCGAAAGGATCTTCTCGATCACGAAGGACGTATATCCCTTTCGGATGTCCGTCAGCATCACAAGGAACTGATTGGCACGGGGTCTTGTCACGACATCACTTTTTCTTAATATCCCCTGGGCACACTCGCCGAACTTCTCGTAGTATTCGGAAAGCTCCTCGCGCGGCGCGTCCTCCTTCGGTGTCAGGGTAAAAAGCACGTTGCTCGCACTTTTTCCGTACCTGCGGATGTAACGCATGACAAAACGGTAGATGGGGATGAACGTTTCTTTATTCAGCGACAGCGCCAGGTTACGCATATTGCGTTCTTCCAGGATGGTGGAAAAATGTGCCAGGCTCATCTCTCCCACCGAATCATCCACTCCGATCTGATCGCTCCAGATGCAGTAATCGTGCTTGCCGTTCTGCTTGACCGCATAAAGCGCTTTATCCGCGAGGCGGAAGGCCATGGAAAAATCCGCCGTTGCTTCCGGCACGAATACCGCTCCCATCGACACACCGATCGGAATGTCCATTTCCTTTCCCAAAACACTTTGCGCAAGCGCAACCACGTCCTGATTCAGGTGATCGATCAGCTCCTTTAACGGTTCTTCCTCGGAAAGCGGTGAGAAAATCAGAAATTCGTCGCCGCCGATCCGTCCGATCGTGCTTCCCATCCTCGTATATTTGCGCAAAAGTCCGGCAAACCCTTTTAAAATATCGTCACCCGCGGTATGTCCATACAGATCATTCACCAGCTTAAACGCGTCCAAGTCCACGATCATCAGACAGCCCTCGTCGCCGGAACATCTAAGCTCCGCCTCACGGGAGATCGCGTTTTTATTCAGAAGGCCCGTCAGGTTATCCGTGATGACCTCCTCGGACATCCGCAAAAATTCCGCGTGCTTTTTCAACGCATTTTCCACCCGAAGCGCAAACACATCCGGATCAAAGGGCTTGCGGATATAATCTGAGATTCCTGCCTCAAATCCTTTGGATTCCATCGCACTGTCGTCGTGTGCGGTAATGAAGATCACCGGCGTTTCGGGCAGGGATCTCTCCTTTTCCACTATGCGGAACAGCTTTAGCGCCTCGAAGCCGTCCATCCCCGGCATCGCAATGTCCATCAGAACAAGATCCGGCAGCGCGTTCTTACGCACGTAGGCAAGAAATTCTTTCCCGCTCGTAAAAGCCACGACGCGCATTCCGATATCACTCAATATGCGTCTTGCCATCTTCAGGTTTAAGACGTCATCATCCACGACGACGATCGTATTCGTCATTGTCTCCATATCTGATATTGCTTTCTGCAGGAGGCGTTACGGATCCTGCGGCTTATTCTCACTCACAGCTGCCCTTTTGGGGCGTACATAATCTGTCTCATTGTAGCTTGCGAAAAATCAGATGTCAAGAAATCGGATGTACAAAAACAAGAGCAGAATCGGCGTTTTATCTTTAAAAATACACAAAAAAAGACCGCCAACGCGGCAGTCTCCTATCTGTCATCGCTGTCCATAATGATCGTCACCGGTCCGTCGTTATCGGAGGATACGATCATATCCGCCCCGAACTCGCCGGTCTCGACGGTAAAGCCCCTGTTTCGGCACTCTGCGATCACCCGCTCATACAGCCCAACGGCGGTGTCGGGCCGGGCCGCATTCGTAAACCCGGGTCTGCGGGATTTGTAATCGGCGTATAACGTGAACTGGCTGACGATCAGGATCGCCGCCCCCGCATCTTTTGGATTCACATTCATTTTCCCGTCCGCATCCTCGAAGATCCGGATGCCGCAGATCCGGTCCGCGATCCAGTCCGCCTCTTTTTCGGTATCGTCCTTATGAACGCCCAAAAGAACCAAAAAACCCTTTTCGATCGCTCCCGTTACCTTGCCGTCGATCGTTACCGACGCACGTTTTACTCTTGTAACTACTGCTCGCATTGCATTATCTCCTTTTTTTGAATCGGTTGCCTGACCATCCGCGTTTTCCCTGTTTGCTTTGGATACCGGTCGTATCGCTTCATCCGTTTTTATGACAACAGCATCCGGTCCGTATCAAGCGCCTTGCCGACTGCCTTCTTAAATAATACCAGAAGGTCGGGCACCGTAAGGCCGTCCCGCTTCGCCCCCGAAAGATCGTAAATGATCCGCCCCTGATCCATCATAAGCGTCCGGTTGCCGAGGTCTAACGCCGACTGCATATTATGTGTGATCATAAGGCAGGTCAGCCCGTTCTCCTCAACGATCTGCCGGGTAAGCGTCAGCACCTTTTCCGCAGTCGCCGGATCGAGCGCCGCCGTATGCTCGTCCAAAAGCAAAAGCTTCGGCGGGCAAAACGTCGCCATCATAAGGGTGAGCGCCTGCCGCTGTCCGCCGGAAAGCAGGCCGACCGGCTGCTGCATCCGATCCTCCAGCCCCATGCCAAGTCTCGAAAGCCGTTCCCGAAAGATACGTTTTTCCGCCGCGGATACACGAGCCAGCCAGCCGCCGTTCATCGCTGCAAGCGCCAGGTTTTCCTCGATCGTCATTCCCGGCGCACTTCCGCGCATCGGATCCTGGAACAGCCGTCCGATCTGTTTTGCCCGCTTGTGCTCGGATAAAAGGGTGATGTCCTCTCCGTCTAAGATAATGGAACCACTGTCGGTCAGAAACGAACCCGCGATCGCGCCGAACAGCGTGGATTTGCCCGCACCGTTCGCTCCGATGATCGAGATGAAATCGCCTTTTGCCACATCAAGGGTCACATCGATAAGCGCCGCTTTTTCGCTCGGCGTACCCGGATCAAAGGTCTTTTTGATATGGGAAATGTGAAGCATTACGCCGCACCCCCTTTCTCTTTATGCAGCATCCGCCGCCTGAGCTCGGGGTACTGCGATTTCACGTACGGACCGGCGATCGCCAGCACGACGATCACGGATGATACAAGTTTCAACATAAACGCCGGCATCTGAAAACGCAGCGCGATCGTATAGACCAGCCGGAAAATGAAGGCTCCCAACACCGCTCCACAGGCGCGGAAAGCGATCTTCCCCCGCCCCGCGAATGCATTGCCGATCAAAAGCGAGGCCAGCGCGATCGTCACCATGCCTGAGCCGATGTCGATGTTGACGCTTTTTTGGGATTGTGCCAAAAGGCAGCCTGACAACCCGGTAAAGGCATTCGCAACGCAAAGCCCGATGATCGTGGTGAACACCGGATCGATCGACGAGGAGCGCACCATATCCGGATTGTTGCCCGTCGCGCGGATCGCAAGCCCGAGCCTCGTTGCAAGGAAAAGCGATAAAAACACGATCACGGCCGCCACTGCCGCCACTGCCACGAACAGCTTATACTGCTCGGCAAAAGCGGTCCCTTCGAGCAGGTTCTTTGCCGCGGTAAACACGGTGTCCGTGCGGTTTAAATTCAGCAGGGACGCATTCCCCATGACCGCGATGTTGACCGAGTACAATCCGGTGTTGACGACGATCCCGGCAAGCAGGCTGTCCACGCCGAGCTTCGTCTGCAGGATCGCCGTAACAAAGCCGGAGGCCACGCCTGCCGCCATCGCAGCCGCAATGGACAGATACGGGTGCCCTGCCAGCGCGACCACCGCGCCGACGGCCGCCCCAAGGGTGAAGCAGCCGTCGGTCGAAAGGTCGCAGACATTTAACATACTGTAGCTTAAAAACAATGCCAAAACGGTAAGCGAGCTTATAAGGCCCAGTTCTAACGCCGTTTGTGTCAGTGAAAAAAATGTAGCCATACCGGTTCCAATCTGTTTGCAGTGTTGATATGCCGCACCGGAGGAAATCCCTGGCCGGAATCTCTCCGGATCATTTTTTACTCAAATACTTCGCCTGTCTTGATCTCCTCGATCCGTGTGCAGAACGGCTCGAATTTTGCTTTGATGTCGGAGAGGTCAAAGCCGATCGCTTCGCAGATCTCCGTGTTGATCGTTGCCGTTCCGTTGTCAAAGGTACGAACCGGCATTTCAGCAGGCTTTTTGCCACCCACCAGGATATCCGATACCATCTGCGCCGTCTCCGTACCCAGCTTTGCATAGTCTACGCCGTATCCTAAGAAGGCACCGTTTAAGGCGAAGGAATCCGCACCCGTATAATGCGGGATCTGCGCATCCGCAAACGTCTCGTAGATGGCAAGCTGTGCGTTCATGATCGTGTTATCGGTCGGTGTAAATACGGCGTCCACGCCATCCGCGACAAGCGCCTCCGCCGCAAGGGCCACTTCGTCCGCCGTCGTTCCGGTACGCTCCACGTAGGAAACCCCTTTCTCATCGAGATATTTTCTGGCATCTTCAATGGGCGTTGCCGAGGAATCCTGCCCCACATCATACAAAAGGCCGATCTTCTTCGCATCCGGATTGGCCGCAAAGATCAGGTTCATCACCGCGTTGGAGTCAAGGAAATCCGAGGTTCCGGTGATGTTCGCACCCGGAGCTTCCATACTGTCGACCAGTTTTACGGATACCGGATCGGATACTGCCGCAAAAACAACCGGCAGTCCGCTGTCCTCGGTCGCCGCCTGCATTGCCATGGCAACCGGCGTCGCCACGCCGACCATCAGATCCACATCATCCGCAATGAAATTCGCGATGATCTGATCCATAACATTCGCATCCGCGTTGCAGTTGTCGTATTTCACTTCGAAGGTCACGCCGTTTTCTTTGCCCAATTCCGACAAACCCTCTTCGAGATTGTCAACGATCTGATTCAAGGATGCGTGGTCAACATAGTTGCACACACCGACGGTGAATGTCTCGCCGTCTGCCGCCGCTGCCGCGGTCTGGGCCTTGCCGTCCTCACCGGCCGCGCCGTCCGCCGCCGTTTGGGTACTGCCGCAGCCCGAGAACGCTGTCAGCATTGCGATTGTCAGTAACAGGGATACAATTTTCTTTTTCATGGGAAATGCTCCTTTCGTTTGCCGCAGACTGCCTTTTTACGGCTCGTTTTGCCCGCTGCCTGCGCTACACCTTTTTCCGGCATCCGCCTCCGCGTCCGGAGGCGATGCTTTTTTGCGGGAGGTAACGAGCCCGGCTGCTTTTGCCTGATTCGAACCCAAGCTGTTACCTGCGGAACAAAAAAATCCTGTCCCGCAAAAAAAATTGCTGGGACAGGATTGTACTTCTCCTGCGGTGCCACCCGGCTTGACGTCATAAAAAACGCCCTCTCAAACACGTACCATCATACGCTGACCTTTGATCACGGGGAGCCTCACCCCGGCG
>JAFSYD010000117.1 GCA_017443685.1 Lachnospiraceae bacterium
AATCGCAGGCGTAGCGGGCTACGTCAAGATTTTTTCGATGAAGCAGATGAGTGTGAAGACAAGCCAAAATGAAAGATAATTCTGTAACAGTTCCTTAGTAACCGGGCGTCATCTTCCCATTCGCTTACATATGGCTCTTAAAGAAATCGCACTCATCATCGTTGCACTTCGCCGCCCATTCCGACCGCACATCCAGATGGAACACATGACCAAGCGAGCTCTTCGGATCACAGTAAAACCGATACGTAAAGTTTACCTGTGCGAGTACCAGTGCCATCTGCAATACCTGCGCCTGCGGCAGCAGAAAGTCCTTCGGTGCCGTCATAAAAAACGTCGGAGGAAAGCTTTCCGTGATATGACGGTTCACGCTCGTTAAGCGCTGCTCCCTGGGCGTTCCCTGCTCCGGTAAAAACTCCTGCATCAGCCCGCGCATCGTTTCATCCGTCGTCGCGTCAAGACGCACCTCATACTGCCCGCAGTTTAAGGCGACCGCTTTAAAGGAAAGCTCCTTTGGCACGGTAAAGTCGAATTTTAACGCATACGCCTCGTTCGTCATCATACAGGCATACAAGCCCAACAGATGTGCTCCGGCCGAGTCACCGACAGCAAACAGGTTAGCAAGATCCAGTCCATAAGCATCCGCGTTTGCCGCCACCCATTCCATCACAAGGTTCATATCAATAAGCGGATCCGGGAACTTATGCTCCGGCGCAAGGCGGTAGCTGAAGTTCACCACCGCAAAGCCGCGCTTCGCCAGGTCCATACAATAGAACTGATATCTCTCCTTATCGCCGTATACCCAGCCGCCGCCGTGAACACTGACGATCACGGGAATCTTATTCTCTTTTCCTCCCAAAGCCTTCGGACGATACACATCCAGGCTCTGCCATTTCTCATCCGTTCCGTACACAATATCCCGGAAGCATTCGATCTCTTCCGGCACGGTAAGTCCCGCATCCCGGACCTCATCATTTTCCAGAAATTCCGCACGTATCTTATCCGTCAATTCCGACATATCTGTCCTCCTTTCTTACACTTTACCACTGCGCATCATCCCCGAGCGCTTCTCTCTGCGGTACCGAAACGCGTCTCTCGTAGCAGGAGAAGGTCTCTAACAGCAGCAGATGATCCGGCTTTGCGGTAAAGAGCGATACCACAGGAACGATAACAAGTCCCGCGATCATACAGAACGCACCCGCGTTGATCGGCGACTGTAAGATTGGCGGGAACGATGGCCGGAAAAAGATATTTGCGATCATGACCGCGCAGGAGAATACAAAGTTTGCCGCACACGCCGCCTTTGTCGCGCCCTTCCAATACAGACCGTACAGGAACGGTGCCAAAAACGCACCCGCCAGAGCGCCCCATGATACGCCCATCAGCTGGGCGATAAACGTTACATTCGACTTATACTGCACCAGAGCGATCACCACGGAGATCGCAACGAAAACGACGATCAGGATGCGCATCAGCGTTACCTTTTTCTTATCGTCCATTTCTTTTATGATGTACCCGTGGATAAAATCCAGCGTCAGCGTCGAACTGGACGCCAGTACCAAAGAGGACAGCGTTGACATCGACGCGGAAAGCACTAGGATCACGACAACTGCCAGAAGCAGGTCGGGAAGCCCCGAAAGCATTGCCGGAATGATCGCGTCATAGCCTTCCGTCGCCACATCCACCTTATCCCCGAAGAGCCGCCCGAAACCGCCGAGGAAATAGCAGCCGCCGGCTACGATAAATGCAAAGAAGGTTGAAATGATCGTTCCCGTCTCTACTGCTTTTTCACTGCGGATCGCATAGAACTTCTGCACCATCTGCGGCAGTCCCCACGTACCCAGGGAGGTTAGGATCACAACGCCAAGAAGGTTTAGCGGATCGGGTCCGAAGAAGGAATTGAATACCCCCGGCGACATGCTCACCGTCTCATCCGTCACCTGCGCAAGGCCGTCGAGCGCCGCCATAAAGCCGCCCTGCGACGAAAGCACGGCACCGATCACCGCGCAGATGCCGACGATCATCACAAGCCCCTGAATGAAGTCGTTGATGGCCGTCGCCATATAGCCGCCCGCAATGACATAGATGCCGGTAAGGATCGCCATAACCACCACGCAGACGGAATAATCAATGTTAAACGCCATACCGAACAGCCTTGACAGACCGTTGTACAAAGATGCCGTATAAGGGATCAGAAAAATAAACGTGATCGCCGAGGCCGCCAGCTTTAACCCCTGCGAATGGAAACGCTTGCCCAAAAATTCCGGCATCGTCGCCGAATCCAGATGCTGCGTCATGATCCGGGTGCGCCGCCCCAGGACCACCCAGGCCGCAAGCGAGCCCAGAAGTGCGTTGCCGATACCCGCCCAGGTCGCGGCAATCCCGTATTTCCATCCGAACTGCCCGGCATACCCGACGAACACGACGGCCGAAAAGTACGACGTGCCGTAGGCAAATGCCGTAAGCCACGGCCCGACGGAACGCCCGCCAAGGACGAAGCCGCCGACATCCGTCGCGTTCTTCCTGCAGTACAATCCCACGCCGATCATAACAGAAAAGAAGATCAGCAGCAACAATACCTTAATCATCATAACATTATACTCCCTACAATCCCATCCATTTAGCTTTGCCCGGACTGTCCATCCTCCCGTACTTAATACCTGCTCAAAAACTTCTTCGTCCGCTCGTTCTGCGGATTGTCGATCACATCGCTCGCCAGGCCCTGTTCCACGATCACGCCGCCGTCCATAAAGATCACATGGTCAGCCACATCTCTCGCAAACAGCATTTCATGCGTCACGATGATCATCGTCGTATGCTTCGTCGCAAGCTCCCGGATCACCCGAAGCACTTCGCCGGTCAGCTCCGGATCCAGCGCTGACGTCGGTTCATCGAAGCATAAGATATCCGGCTTTAACGCAAGCGCCCGCGCGATAGCGACACGCTGGCACTGTCCGCCCGAAAGCTGATGCGGATAATTCGTCATGCGATCGGAAAGCCCCATCTGACGAAGCAGCTCCTCTCCCTGCGAGCGGATCTCCTCTTCCTTATCCTTTAAATTCCCCTGCTCCTTAGCCAAAAGCCGGGGCGCGAGCATCACGTTTTCAAGCGCCGTGTACTGCGGGAACAGATTGAACGACTGGAATACCAGCCCGAAATGGAGCCTGTTCCTGCGGATATCGGCCTCGGTCATTTTCCCTTTGTCCGACGCGTCAAAAAGCAGCTGTCCGTTCACCGAGATCGTTCCCGTATCCGGGCTCTCCAGGAAATTCAGGCACCGAAGCAGCGTCGTTTTGCCGCTGCCCGAAGAGCCGATGATGGATAAGACCTCGCCCTGGTTCATTTCGAAGCCGATCCCTTTTAACACCTCGGTGTCTTCAAATGTTTTTGTAATATTTTCTACCGATAATAAAGACATAACGATCACCTGAAATATTCCAACTTTTTCTCAATCGCGGCAAAGAGAACCGTAAGCAGGCCGGAAAACGCAAGGTAAAAGGCGCCGGTATAAAACAGCGGCCAGATGATCCCCGCACTCTTGATAAATGCCTGTCCGCTCCAGATGATCTCATACACCGCGATCACGCGTGCCAGCGACGTATCCTTCACTAAGGTAATGACCTCGTTCGAGATCGGCGGCACAATGCGCTTGATGACCTGCAGCAGAACGATCTTGAAAAAGATCTGGCTCTTGGTCAATCCCAAAACCTCGCCTGCCTCGTACTGCCCCTTCGGGATTGACTGGATCCCGCCCCGGTAAATCTCCGAAAAATAGCACGAATAGTTGATAACAAACGCAACGAGCGCCGCCATAAAGCGGCCCTCGTCCCCCGATCCCCAAATGTTCGTGTGGAGAATGATCCCCGGTCCGTAGTAGAATACCAGAAGCTGCAAAAGCAGCGGCGTCCCGCGGATGATCCATATCAAAAACCGGATCGGCACCCGCAGCACGCTGTGGCGGCTCATCGAGCCGAAGCTGATGATAAGCCCCAGCGGCAATGCGAATACCAGCGTCAGTACAAACAGTTCAATGGTGGTAACAAATCCCCCTATCAGGGATAACGTAACTTCATAAAACATTGTTCGTTCCTATTATTTCTGCTCGATCAGCGCATCCTGTACACCGTAAGTCTCTGCTACAGCCTGCATCGTTCCGTCCGCGTAAGCTTCCTTGAACGCATCGTTGATAAACGCGGCAAGATCGCTTCCCTTCCGGCATCCGACGCCGTACTCCTCCGTGGTAAGCTCTACCGTATGCGTCAGATCCGGATAGCTTGTCCCCTCGCCGATCATCGCGCCGGCCATCAGAAGGTCGATGATGCTCGCGTCCGACGTGCCCGCGGATACTTCCATTAACGTATCCGACTGTGCCGTCATCGAGGTATAGGTAAAGCCGTTCTCCTCAGCAGCCGCCTCACCCGCGGAACCCGCTTCTACCGCAAAAGAAAGCTCCTTCATACTATCCGCGTCCGCATAATCAGCCGCCTTGTCTGCCGGCAGCACGACAACCTGCGCGTTGTTGCAGTATGCCTTCGAGCATTCCATCGCGCTCGTCACCTCCGGGGTGAGCGTCATGCCGTTCCAGACGCAGTCAACGCTCTTATTGTCAAGCT
>JAFSYD010000118.1 GCA_017443685.1 Lachnospiraceae bacterium
CTGATGATAATAAGGTGCGCAAGCAGAAGGCGGATGTGTTGGAGCTGTCCCGGATGTATCAGAGTATGTTAAGCGGTGCGCCGCTTGATGAAGGGACGAATGAGTTCATTTCGGATCTGAATAAGCGGTTTCGGCCACAGAAGGATTTTGAGACGACATATCTGCTTGACATACAGGGGAAAGCGAAGCCGCTTTATATCGATGTTACGCCGGTGGGGATGGTCTGTGAGTACGCCGATCGCGAGGATGCGGAGGTTTTCCTGCAGATGGATCGGGATGTGATGATCGAGATCGTGGCGGGCCGCAAAACCTTTCAGCGGTCATTCGCGACCGGTGAGCTCGTGGCAAGGGGCAACATTATGAACATCCGGATGCTTGATGAGATATTCCCTTTCGATGAGAGCATCGGGGGATGAAATTATACACATATAAAAAAGGAGAACTGCAATGAGAGACGACTGCATTTTTTGTAAACTGGCGAATGGGATCATTCCCACGAACGCGATCTATGAAGACGAGGATTTTAAGGTGATCCTGGATGCCGCACCGGCGACGCGGGGTCATGCGCTGATCCTGCCGAAGGAACATTTTGCGAATATCTATGAGATTTCGGATGAGATTGCGGCAAAGGTGATGCCGTTAGCGAAGAAGCTTGCTTCGCATATGACCCAAAGGCTGGAATGCGAGGGCTTTAACATCGTGCAGAACAACGGAACGGTTGCGGGGCAGACGGTATTCCATTTTCATACGCATCTGATCCCGCGTTACGAAGGAAAGAAGCCCATCCTCGGCTGGTCGCACGAAGATTTCACCGAGGACGAGATGAGGGAGATCAAAGAGCTGCTTGCAATGTAAAGCCGGCAGCGATCGTTTGGGACTGTTTATGAGCAGGAGCGTCAGCGTCCTTCGGTGCAGGCGGTTAAGAGTTCCACAATGATCCTTACGCTGTCCTGCTGCTTGCTTGTGCGCATGGCCTTAATATAATCCTCGCGGTGATCCCGCACGTAAAGAATCGCCTGTACGAGCGATTCTTTTGTTACGCTCTCTTCCTCCATATAGTAAGAGAACCCTTGCTTTTCAAAAGATTTCGCGTTTAAGATCTGGTCGCCGCGGCTTGCGTTCCGGGACAGGGGCACTAAGATGTTCGGCTTTCTTAAGGCAAGGATCTCGCAGATCGCATTCGCACCGGCACGGGAAAGAAGAAGGTCGGCAGCGGCAAAAAAGTCGGGGAGATCCTCGCTTACATATTCGAATTGACGGTAGCCCGGGATGCCATCCTTCGATGGATCGAGATTGCCCTTTCCGCAAAGATGGATAATCTGAAAGTCGGGCAGCAGTTCATCGAGCGCATCCCGTAAAGCGGTATTGATGAAGACAGAGCCAATGCTTCCGCCCATGATCATCAGTATGGGCTTTTCCTCCGAAAAGCCAAGCGTACGAAGCGCTCTTTCCCTGTCGCCATGGCGTAATTCCTCGCGGATCGGTGAGCCGGTAAGGACGGCCTTGTCTGCCGGAAGATGCTGTAAGGTTTCCGGGAAATTGCAGCATACTTTTGTTGCACCGCGGATGGCGATCTTATTCGCAAGTCCCGGTGTCATATCGGATTCGTGGATGATCGCGGGAATGTGCAGCTGCCTTGCGGCAAGCACGACCGGAACCGAAACGAAGCCGCCCTTCGAGAATACGACATCCGGCTTTAAGTGACGCAAAAGATGCAGCGCCTGACCGTAGCCCTTGATGACGCGGAACGGATCCGTGAAATTCTTCCAGTCGAAATAGCGGCGCAGCTGTCCCGAGGCGATCGGGTAGTAGGGAACGTGTGCGTCCTTAATCAGCTGCTTTTCGATGCCCTCGTAAGAGCCGATGTAGCTCACCGTAAAGTCCGCTTCCTTTAAAGCCGGAAGCAGGGCCAGATTCGGGGTGACATGTCCGGCAGTTCCGCCGCCGGTTAAAACGATCTTTTTCATGGGATATCCTCTTTTTGTAGGGAAATGCAAACTCTTTTCTTTTGCCATTATAGCAGAAGAATGCGCTAAGGAAAAGCCTGAGGGAAGGGAAGGCTTTTGGATTTGTATTTTTCGTCGGAATATGGTAAGATTTTGCAGTATTTTTTTATATCACGAAAGGAGCCGTATCAATGAATTTACAGGGCAGGAACTTTCTGAAAATGAAGGATTTTACCGCGGAGGAGATCATGTATCTGATCGACACGGCGGCGGAATTAAAGGAGAAGAAGAAAAACGGAACGCGTCATGACGACCTGCGAGGGAAGAATATCGTTTTGATCTTTGAGAAAACGAGCACACGCACCCGCTGCTCTTTTGAGGTGGCGGCTTTTGATCTCGGTATGGGCGTCACATACCTTGATCCGGCTTGTTCGCAGATCGGAAAGAAGGAGAGCATCGCGGATTCCGCGCGCGTTTTGGGACGGATGTACGACGGGATCGAGTACCGCGGCTACGGACAGGAGATCGTAGAGGAGCTTGCCAAATATGCGGGTGTTCCCGTGTGGAACGGACTGACGAATGAAGCGCATCCGACACAGATGATCGCCGATATGCTGACGATCCGCGAGCATCTCGGAAAGCTTGCGGGACTGAAGTTCGTCTATATGGGGGACGCACGGTATAATATGGCGAATTCCCTGATGGTGACTTGCGCGAAGCTGGGAATGCACTTTGTTGCATGTACGAATGCGGCATATTTCCCTGCGGAGGATCTGGTCGAATACGCGAAGGCGGAGGCGGCAAAGTCCGGCGGTTCGGTGATGCTGACCGAAAGTGTTGAGAACGGCTGTCGGGACGCGGACGTCGTTTATACGGATGTCTGGGTGTCGATGGGAGAGCCCGAGGAAGTATGGGAGGAGCGCATCCGGGCATTAAAGGATTATCAGGTGAACAGCCGCGCGCTTTCTTTTGCAAAAGATAATGTGCTTTTTATGCACTGTCTGCCGGCGTTCCACGATCTGAAAACAACGATCGGAAAAGAGATCCATGAGAAAT
Organism: Lachnospiraceae bacterium; assembly: GCA_017443685.1. Classification (GTDB taxonomy): domain Bacteria; phylum Bacillota; class Clostridia; order Lachnospirales; family Lachnospiraceae; genus RGIG4930. Next base: position 3,003 of record JAFSYD010000118.1, read on the forward strand.
TCGGTCTGACGGAAATGGAAGTGACGGACGAAGTGTTCGAAGGTGAACACTCGGTCGTTTTTGACGAAGCGGAGAACAGGATGCATACGATCAAGGCAGTGATGTATGCGACGATGCCGCGCTGACGGAGGGACGTATTCGAGCCCACGGAAGGAAGCGCGGATGACGGGCGAAAAGTTCACGGAGCATACATCGGAACGCAAATGACGGAACAAGAGATCACCTTATTATATCAATATGTGGAAGAAACGGATTCGACCAATACACAGCTGAAAAAAGCTGCCATGAAATGTGCCCCCGAAGGAACGGTACTGTCTGCCGGGCGCCAAACGGCAGGGCGCGGACGCAGCGGTCATACATGGGAATCACCGAAGGACGTATCCGTGTATTCGAGCCTGCTGTTATACCCGGAAAAAATACCCGTTGAACGGATTCCCCTTTTGACCCCGCTTGCCGCGCTTGCGGTATGTGATGCCATCGAGCAGATGACCGGATTGTCAGCGCAGATCAAGTGGGTCAATGACGTGTTGCTTTCCGAAAAAAAAGTATGCGGGATCTTGACGGAGCGGATTTTGACCGCGGACGGACGGCAGGCAGTCATCGTCGGGATCGGGATCAATGTGCACCAGAGAAAGTTTCCCTGCGGGCTGACCGGGATCGCGACGAGCATCGACATCGAGACGGCGCGTTGTGCGGGATTGTCCGATGAAGAGAGGGATGGAACGCCGGCGTATCAAACGGCTGCAGGAAATGCAGACGAACGACGGAACCGATCGAAGGAGAGGGTGACGCAAAACGCACTTTGTCCGGTAAAACGGCGGAGCCTGACGGAAGCGGTATGGCGCAGATTTTTGTTTTACTACACAGCTTTTTTGCGCGTACAGGATCTCGGCTTCGTCCGCGGGGTTTACAATGACCGGCTGGTGAATAATGGCCGCGCATGCCGTGTACTGGATCCGAACGGCGTCTATGAAGGGACGGCGCTCGGCATAGATGAGAAGGGACGTCTTCTGATCAGAGAGCGATCCGCCGGGACGGTTCGTGCGGTGGATGCCGGAGAGGTCAGTGTGAGAGGGATTTACGGATATGTTTGACGAAGAAGGAATGGTGCTCTGTGGCGCGAGTGTATATACGCAGAAGTATTACCTCAATGAAAATTTTGACGGACTGCCGGAGGGGATAAAGGAGGAGCTGAAGATCATCTGTGTGCTCTATACCGAAGATGTCGGCGGTACGATCCGGCTCGTTTTTGACGAAGACGGGAAGCTGGAGATCGTGGTCGATCACGAGGAGGACGATATCCTTTTTGACGAGATCGGAAGTGCGTTGAAGGTCAAGCAGATGCGGCGCGAAAAGGCAGAGCTGTTCGAGGCAATGGAAATGTATTACCGTATCTTTTTTCTGGGAGAGGACGAATGAATTCGCCGATCCGTCCGCTTTCGATCGGCAATGTCACCCTGGAGAACAACCTGATCCTCGGGCCGATGGCCGGGGTGTGCGACGCGCCGTTTCGGCTGCTGTGCCGGGAACAGGGAGCGGGGCTCGTGTGTATGGAAATGATCTCAGCCAAGGCGTTGTTTTTCAAAAACAAAAAAACGCGGACGCTGATGTTCACCTGCCCTGACGAGCATCCGGTCAGCCTTCAGCTGTTCGGGTCGGATCCCGAATGCATGAGCGAAATGGCAAAGGAGATCGAGGACGCCGATTTCGAAATCCTGGATATCAATATGGGCTGCCCGGTGCCGAAGGTCGTGGGCAACGGCGACGGGAGTGCACTGATGAAGGATCCCGTATTGGCGGGAAGGATCATTGAGGCTTGCGTAAAAGCCATCGATAAACCGGTTACGGTGAAGATCCGAAAAGGGTTCGACGAAGCACATGTGAATGCTGTGGAGATCGCGCATATTGCCGAAGAAAGCGGGGCGGCCGCGGTGGCGGTGCATGCGCGGACGAGGGAGCAGTATTATACCGGGAAGGCGGACTGGGACATCATAAGACAGGTAAAAGAGGCGGTGAAAATCCCGGTGATCGGAAACGGCGACCTGCGGACGGCGGAGGATGTGCGCCGGATGTCGGCGACGACCGGCTGCGACGGATTTATGATCGCACGCGCGGCGCAGGGCGACCCGTGGATATTTGATCGGATCCTTACGGAGCTTTCTACCGGAGAAACGAAAAAAAAGCCCGGATTTGATGCGATCGCGGATACGATCCTGCGGCAGGCGCGGATGCAGATCGACTATAAGGGCGAGTATGCAGCAATGCGGGAAATGCGCAAACACGCGGCATGGTATATGACGGGAGTTGCCGGAGCGGCAAAGCTGCGTGGGGCCGTTAACGAGGTCGAGACGTATGAGCAATTGGAAAATCTCCTGAAAAGCCTGCCGGTTTCTTGACAAACAAGGGGCTAAACCATATAATACATTTGGTTTTTTGTGAATTTTTCAGTAAGCGAGGGAAACAATGGCGGAAAAAAAGAACATTCTGACCTATAAAGGATTGCAGGATTTGGAGAATGAGCTGCAGGATCTGAAGGTGAACCGGCGGCGTGAGATCGCGGCTAAGATCAAAGAGGCGCGGGCGCAGGGTGACCTTTCCGAGAACGCGGAGTATGACGCGGCGAAGGATGAGCAGCGTGACATAGAGGCGCGGATCGAAGAGATCGAAAAGATTTTGAAAAACGCCGAGGTCATCGTGGAGGAAGAGGTCGAGTTAGATAAGATCAATGTCGGCTGTCACATCAAGATCCTTGACATCGAGTATGATGAGGAGCTCGAATATAATCTGGTCGGTTCCACCGAGGCGAACAGCCTGAAGGGGAGCATATCCAACGAATCGCCTTTGGGCAGCGCATTGATCGGGGCAAAGGTCGGCGACGTCGTGACGGCATCTACGGAGTTCGGGGATTTCAAATACAAGGTGCTCGAGATCGAACGGTCAAATAAATGACGGGAAAAGGAACTGTTCCATACATGCGCATCTGGTCAATTTCGGATGCGCTTTTTTCATTAAGGAGTGCGAAATGGCAGAGCAGAATAACAAGAAAAACAACGCGCAGACGCAGGATGTTAACCAGCTGATCCGCGTGCGCAGGGAGAAGCTGGCGAATTTGCAGGAAGAGGGGAAGGACCCGTTTTTGATCACGAAATACGATGTCACGCATCATACCGATGAGATCCGCGCGGATTTTGAAGCGCTGGAATTTGTTCCGCCTGTGGATGAGGAAGGAAAAGCCAAGGTTGTTCCGCTTACGGACATCCCGGAAGGAAAGTATGTAAGCCTTGCCGGTCGAATGATGTTCAAGCGCGTGATGGGAAAAGCGTCTTTTGCCAATCTGCGGGACAAGAACGGCGATATGCAGATCTATGTGACGCGCAATGATATCGGAGATGATGATTACGCAGCGTTTAAAAAATTCGATGTTGGCGATATTCTGGGCGTGAAAGGATTTGTTTTTAAAACAAAGACCGGCGAGATCTCCGTGCATGCAAAAGAGGTTGTGCTGCTTTCGAAGAGCCTTCAGATCCTGCCGGAGAAATTCCACGGGCTGACCGATACGGATCTGCGTTACCGCCAGCGCTATGTGGATCTGATCATGAATCCGGAGGTGAAGGATACGTTCATCAAACGCTCGAAGATTCTGCATGAGATCCGTACCTTTCTTGACGGCCGCGGATTTATGGAAGTTGAAACGCCGATGCTGGTTGCGAATGCCGGCGGAGCAGCGGCACGTCCCTTTGAAACGCATTTTAACGCGCTCGATGAAGATCTGAAGCTTCGGATCTCGCTGGAATTGTATTTAAAACGGCTGATCGTCGGCGGATTGGAGCGCGTGTATGAGATCGGCCGCGTGTTCCGCAACGAGGGCGTGGATACCAGACATAATCCGGAATTTACGCTGATGGAGCTGTACCAGGCATACACGGATTATTACGGAATGATGGAGCTGACCGAAAGTATGTACCGCTACCTTGCAAAGAAGGTCTGTGGCACAACGAACATCACATATTGCGGTGTGGAGATTGATTTCGGCAAGCCGTTCGAGCGCGTGACGATGACCGACTGCGTGAAGAAATACGCGGGCGTGGATTTTGATTCGATAACGACGGATGAGGAAGCAAAGAAGGTTGCGGATGAGCATCATATCGAGTATGAGAAGCACCACAGGAAGGGCAATATCTTAAATCTTTTCTTCGAGGAATATTGCGAGAAGGAGCTGGTGCAGCCGACCTTTGTCATGGATCACCCGATCGAGATCTCGCCGCTTACCAAGAAGAAGCCGCAGGATCCGAACAAGGTGGAACGGTTCGAGCTTTTCATCAACGGCTGGGAAATGTGCAACGCCTATTCCGAGCTGAACGATCCGATCGAC
>JAFSYD010000119.1 GCA_017443685.1 Lachnospiraceae bacterium
CTGTCACCTCCACCGTGATCTCGTGGAGTATCCGCTTCGCGAATGGAATAAATTCGTGATATAATTCCTTGTTTTCTTCGTCTATATTGAGCAAAACAAACCCTTTTTGCCCGCATTCGTCGAACCCCCGTCCTTCCGGACAGCCCGCATAGCAGTACTCCCCGCGGTCGTCAAGACGGTCGCATTTGTAGCTGTGAATGTGTCCCAGCGCAAGATAATCTATATTTTTATTCTTAAATTCGGGAATATGAATGATCTGCGTCCGGTCTTTTCCGACGTAATTCGTTTCCTGCCCGTGCAGCGTGACAATGTTAAAATCCGCCTGATCAAGGATCAGATTGACGGGAAGCATTTTGCAGTTTTCGTCGGTAATCTCCCTGCCCGTAATGACTACAGATCCATATACGTAGCTTGTCCATTTGTCATCGGAGAACAGCTTTAGATTAGAAGGGATTTCCGACGGATCGAGGTCACTAAGAAAATCACTGTTGTCATGGTTACCCCGCAGATATACAAAATCAATGCCCGGATGACCCGTGATCTGCTCTAAAACGCGCCGTTTGGCATTCTTGCGGATATGCGGCTTGTCAAACAGATCGCCTGCGATCAATATGACACGGACCCCGTTTTCATCTGCAAACGCAACCATACGCTCGAAGGTGTCCAAAAGCTCGGATCGCCGCTGCCCTGCCTGGGTGCGATCCAGGTTCGTTTCCATCTTTGAATCAATATGCAGATCCGCTGTATGAATGATCTTCATCGCTTAACTCCGGGCCAGCACCACCGCGGTGTAAGGCTGTAACTTGATGTTCACACGACCGCCCACGACCGGATAATCGATCGGCATGATCGAATATCCCTGCGGCGTCGAGATCATAATCTGCTTCATCGTACAGTTGAGCGGCACATTCGCCTGCCACGCCGGCACCATCGTATCGATCAGATCCGTACCGCTGTTGATCGCAACGATAACCTGCTCGTCCGCGGTAAACCGCGCATAACTGATAAAATAGCGTCCTGTCTCAAGGAACATAAACGATCCCTTGCGCAGCGCCTCATGCATCCGGTGCATAAAGATCGTATCACGGTGAAAATCGATCAGATCGTAATCCGCTGTCCGCCAGGGGAACGTCCGTCTGTTATCCGGATCGGTAAAGCCAACCTGTCCCGCCTCGTCTCCGTAATAGAGCGTCGGCGCACCGGGCCAGGTCATCTGCATAATGACCGCTTCCTTAAACACGGACGGATTGATATTCTCCGAAGCAGCCGCCGATCCAAGCTGCGCTACACGGCCGACCTTATGATTCGTCCGCGTCAAAAAGCGGGAATGGTCATGGTTATCCAGCTGATTCATCGCGCACTGCAGAGACGGTGTCATAAACATGCACATACAGTGCCGCATCGTAAGCTCGAACCTTTTGCCGTTACCAAGCGCATCCGCGTCAAAACTGTCCGAATGCTTTTCCATTCCGGTAAAAAAGTACGATACAGGCTCCATAAACGCGTCATAATTCATTACCGTATCCCACTGGTCACCGGAAAGCCACGCCCGCGCATCACCGTAGTGCTCCGCGAGCACGATCGCGTCGGGATTCGCCTTTTTTACCGTATCTCTGAACTCACGCCAGAACTGATGGTTGAATTCCTCGGAGTGCCCCAGATCCGCCGCAACGTCCAGCCGCCAGCCATCCACATTATACGGCTCGGATACCCACTTCGCGCCAATCCGCAGAATATAGTCCTTTAACGCATTACTTGATTCATAATTTAACTTTGGGAGCGTATCATGTCCCCACCATCCGTCATACGCTCGGTTATAGGGCCACGATCCGTCCTCATAAAAACGGAAAAAATCATGATACGGGCTGTCCTCTGCGACATATGCCCCGGCGGGATAGCCCGGCTGTCCCTCATAAATGCACTCTCTGTCAAGCCACTTATTGAAGGATCCGCAGTGATTGAACACACCGTCAATAATGACACGGATGCCCTTCGCATGAGCCTCGCGAACGAATTCACAGAAAAGCTCATTCGAAGCCTCCAGATTCTCCCGTGCCGTTACACGCTGAATATAACGTGTCGCGTGCCTGTTGTCGTTATCCTCAGGTCCAAGCAGCTCACCCTCATCCGCCACGATCTTCCCATAATGGGGGTCGATGAAATCATAATCCTGAATGTCGTATTTATGATTCGACGGAGATACAAAGATCGGGTTAAAATAGATCACCTCAATCCCGAGACTTTTCAGATAGTACAGCTTCTGCCGCACGCCTTCGATATCACCGCCATAGAAGTTCGTAACGTCAAAGTCTTTCGGATTCTCACTCCACTTCGTCACCTTATGAACATGGGATGAAATGTAGTTGTATTCGTCATCCAGAACATCATTCGTATGATCACCGTTAGAAAAACGGTCAACCAAAATCTGGTACATGACCGCCCCCTTCGACCATTCGGGCACGCTAAATCCGGGCATTATGGAAAAACGGTACTGCCAGCGAACTTCCTCCGCGATACCGAACCGGTCATAATACACCCGCTCCAGGCCGTCGTCCAGCTCAAAATAATATTCAAAAATGTCGTTGCTTAAATATATCGTGCTTTTGTAATAATCAAAAATGTCTGTTTCTTCATCCAGATGCATCTGCGTGCGGTTATCATTTTTCGTACATAAATACGGCGCCACGCGATCACCGTGCGCTACACGCAGGCGAACCGTCACCCGATCCCCCGCATCCGGCTCCACCGGAATACGATACATTGCAGTCCCGTCTGAAAAAATAGCCTCTTTGTTCATTACATATCCTCTACTACAACGCCTTCGGATTCCAGTACTTCCTCGCTCTTTTCAAAAGTCGCACCCCCGAAAAGCGCTTCGAATTCTTCCCGACCGATCTTCTCTTTTTCAAGAAGAAGCTTCGCGCAGGCGTGCAGCACATCCGAATGCTCAGCGATAAGCGTCCGTGCTTTCCCGTAGCATTCCTCAATGATCCGCTTTACCTCGGCATCGATCGAGCCGGCAACATCCTCGCCGTAACCCCGAACATGACCGAAATCCCGTCCAAGGAACACTTCATCCTCATCATTCGTATAGTTGATCGGTCCGATCGTCGCGGAAAAGCCGTATTTCGTCACCATGTCCCGCGCGACCTTCGTCGCTTTTTTAATGTCATTCGATGCGCCGGTGGTCACATCATCCAGGATCAGCTCCTCGGCAACGCGTCCGCCCAGGGAGACAACGATGTCCTGGAGCATCCTTCCACGCGTATTGAACATCTCATCCCGCTCCGGCAGCGGCATCGTATACCCTGCCGCTCCGATCCCCGTCGGAATGATCGAAACGGAATACACCGGCCCGACATCCGGCAGCACGTGGAACAGGATCGCATGTCCCGCCTCGTGATATGCCGTAATGCGCTTTTCTTTGTCGGAAATGATCTTGCTGCGCTTCTCCGTCCCAAGACCTACTTTAACAAAAGATTTCTTAATGTCGTCCTGCGTGATATAAGCCCTGTTCTCCTTGGCTGCCAAAATCGCCGCCTCATTAAGCAGATTCTCAAGATCCGCCCCCGTAAAACCTGCCGTGGTCTGCGCCAGCTGCTTTAGATCTACATCATCGGACAGCGGCTTATTCTTCGAATGGACACGCAGGATCTCCTC
>JAFSYD010000120.1 GCA_017443685.1 Lachnospiraceae bacterium
AGCTGGAGGATCAGGCAAAAGCGGATTTCGGGGCGGCAAACGCAAGGCTTGCCGAGGAGCAGGAAAGGCTGCAGGCGCTTATCGTTCAAAAGGCGGGCTACGAAATGAAGATCAAGGAGAGCGCGCAGGGGCTTGTGAATGTCCGGAATATCCATCTTTATCAGGACGGTGTCCGGGGCGTGGATCTTGCGATCAGCGATCAGATGAAGGCGGTCAAACGAGCCCAGCGTGAGGTGGATCTGGCCAGGCTGCACTTAAACGAGGCAATGAAGGAAAGAAAGACGCAGGAAATCCTTAAGGAGAAGGCGTTTGAAAAGTTCCTTGAGGAAATGAAAGCGGAAGAGAATAAAGTCACCGATGAGCTGATCAGCTATAAATACGGAGTTGCGGCACAAAGACAATAGGCAGGTTCCTAAGGAACTGTTACAGAATTATCTTTCATTTTGGCTTGTCTTCACACTCATCTGCTTCATCGAAAAAATCTTGACGTAGCCCGCTACGCCTGCGATTTTTCGATTTGCATCTGAGCGCGAATCCTGCGCCAAATATAAAAGATAATTCTTAACAGTTCCTAAGCGGAATCACATTCATAGCAGGTACGATCTATGGCGAAGGAAAAAGCACCAAAGCTGACAAAAGAAGAAAAAAAGGCGTTAAAAGACCAAAAAAAGGCAGAGAAGGCGCGCATCAAGGAAGAAAAGAAGCGTGCGAAGGCGGAAGGCAGGGAGTATATCCCCGAAGGGAAGAGCGCACCGGACGAGGGAGAAAGCAGTGCATCTCTCGTGGTGATCGCTGTTATTTTGATCGCCCTTGTCTGGATCGGTATTCTGGCATTTCTGATCAGGATGGATGTGGGCGGAGTTGGCTCGACCGTATTGTATCCGGTGCTGAAAGACGTGCCGGTATTAAAGTATGTTCTCCCTGAAGTCGAGGGGGCCGAAGAAGAGGAGCCCGTCGAGGAGGATCCCGAGCATCAGTTCAAATCCATGGCAGAGGCGGTGGACCGGATCAAGGAGCTGGAAGCGCAGCTGGAGAATGCGCAGAAGGCGAGCGGGGATTCCGATACACAGATCGCTAACATGCAGGAGCAGCTGAAGGAATTGGATACCTATAAGTCAAGAGAAGACGAATATGCAAAAAATAAAGAAAAATTCTATGATGAGGTTGTTTTTTCGGACGATGCGCCCGATATAAAAGAATATAAGAAGTATTATGAGAGTATCGATCCGGAGAACGCCGAGAAGATCTATCGCAAGGTGATCGAACAGATGCAGCAGGATGCGGAGGTTGAGAACTACGCGAAGACGTATTCGTCAATGAAGCCGGATGCGGCGGCGGCGATCTTTGATACGATGGAAGATGATCTTGTACTTGTTGCCCATATTCTGGATTCTATGTCGGTGGAGGATCGGAGTAAGATCATGGCGGCAATGAGCAAGGAGAACGCGGCAAGACTGACAGAGATCATGAATCCGATGCCATAATACATTCGCTATGCTAAGGATGGCATTTCCCACGCTACGGAGAGCATTTTCGGGAAAATGATAAAAAAGGAGGAAAATGCGAGTGAAAAGTGCAAACATAACCTCTCTTCCGGGAATGGGAGATATGGGGATTGCACCGCAGCGTACCGTAGCGAAGCAGGATGACGAGAATAAACCGGTTGATTTTAAAATGCTGATGCACCGTTCGATCACGGTCGCGGGCCAGAACGTAAATACCAGCCGGGGAAATGCAGCTTCCGATCCGCAAGTTGTAAGTGACAAAAAAGCGTCATCATCTTTTGAATCCCCAAAACAGGACAACAATTTCATTAATAAAGCGGACAATGCCAAGCCAATTGCCGAGGATACGACGGAGAACGTAAAAGAGACGTTCGGCGAGATCGAGGATGCGGTGAAAGCGACCGTTGCCGAAGAGCTTGGCATCACGGAGGATGAGCTTGATGAAGCGATGGAGGTGCTGGGGTTAGCTTATATTGACCTTTTCGATCCGGCGAATCTTCAGATGCTTTTGGGACAGGTTGCGCAGGATATGCCGGAGATTGCCGTTGATGTGGCAGCGATCGATCCGGCGGAGCTGATCGGACAGCTGGAAGCGGCGGTCGTGCCGGTATTGGAAGAGGCGCAGCTTAAGCCGGAGGAAACGGACTTACTGCTAAGCGGGTTTGTTCCGATGGATGAGCCGGAAGTTGCCAAAGCATTTGCCGGTATTTTAGAGCAGGTGTCTGTTCCGGAAGAAATGACGGGAACAACTGAGACACCTGAGACCATGGCGCAGCCGGCTAAACTGCCGAATGGATTTACACCGGTCCGTCCGGAGCGGGAAAAAGGTGCGGATGTACGGGTGATCGAGGTGATCGATGAGGAGCCCGAAGCTGTAAGCGTACCGGAAGAACAGCCCGAAGAGGCGGTAACGGCTAATCCGGCAGTGCAGCAGGAGCAGGGAAAGAATGCGGCACCAACAACTACGGAAAGCGTGACGGTCGAGACGACGATCGATCCGGAAACACAGACGAAGACAACGACAGTTACGGTAGAGGTTACGGAAAGCTTTACTGAAGAGCAGAGCTTTTCGGAGGAGCCGCGGGATGAGGCCGGCGCGGATATCGGAAGCCGAACGGAGACACGGATGAATGCCGGTGATATACTGACAGCGGCAGCAAACGTGCAGCAGAACTTCGCGGAAGCGGTTGCTCAGGCACAGGCGCAGACGCGGGAGGCAGTGATGCCGTATACTTCGGTGGACGCGCGGGACGTGATCGACCAGATCGTTACGAACGCGCAGGCGACGATCACCGAAGAGGTCACGCGGATGGAGATCGAGCTGAATCCGCAGACCCTTGGACGGATGATCATGCAGGTACAGTCGGACTCCGACGGTGTGGTAACGGCGAAGCTTGTCGCGCAGAATGAAGCGGTTCGCGAAGCTTTAGAGACACAGATGCAGCTGCTCCGTGAAAATATGAACAACCGCGGCATCCGTGTGGAAGCGGTGGAAGTTACGGTCGGAACACACGAATTTGAACAGGCGCTCGAAGAGGGGCAGCAGCAGACCGGACAGTACGAAGAGGAGCAGCGAAGGGAGCAGGAGGCGGCACAGGGCAGACGGATGCGCAATCTGAATACGGCTGAGCTGGATGATATGCAGGGGCTTTTGACAGAGGAAGAAGAGCTTGCCGC
>JAFSYD010000121.1 GCA_017443685.1 Lachnospiraceae bacterium
ATTTTTCGGATTTGCACGCCGATTTTTGTATTTTGGCCGAAACAATTAGGCATTATTCACAAATCTATTCCTTTCTTTTTGTTTCATTTTTGTAAACATTTCATAAATATTACACCCTTGACATATTTGTTTCAGATGTTATAATAATTAACACTTGGGACGTAACAATTTTGTAACAAATCGTGTAACAAATCAGGATAGATAGTTAACAAAAAAGAAACAAATCCAAATCGGAGGCAATTATATCATGAACCGCAACCATAAAGTAAGAAATTTCTCATTCGGCATCGCAGCAGGCGCATTAGCGGCGACGGCGGCAGCGGGCTTCGCATCAATCGAAGCGGAAGCGGCTCCGTTTGCGGGTGCGACATCGGTTGTTTCCTACACGGCTACGGCAGGCAGCAAGCCGGTAGATACGGCGGCAAAGAAGGCCGATAAGACGATGGTAGCGGGTGCCAATGGTGCGATCGCGAGCATTCTCGCGGAGGTTAAGGCGAATGCGTCGTTTACAGGCGGCGGTAATGATGCGGCAGTTTCCGCGGAGATCGTTACGGCGGAGCGCGATCCGGAGGTAGATCTTGCGGTTGCGCAGGTCAGCGATTATGTGAATGTCAGAAGCGATGCGAGCGCGGACAGCGAGGTTGTCGGTCTTTTGTTTGAGAATAACGTTGCGAAGATCGAGGCTGAGGTTGAGGGCTGGTATAAGATCACTTCCGGTAATGTATCCGGCTTTGTAAAGAAGGATTATCTGGCGAAGGATGCGAACTTGGTAAGCGCGGTTCGTACGACGACGGCATCGGTTAAGACGGCGACGCTTTACGTTCGTAATGAAAAGTCGCTTGATTCCGAGGTGCTCGGAATGATCGCCGGCGGCGAGGAGCTTACGGTTCTCGATGACGCGAAGGACGGCTGGGTTAAGGTGGAAACGGAGACTGGTGAAGGCTTCGTGGCAGCAGAGTATGTAACGGTTGAGATCAGTTATCCCTACGGCGAAACGCTCGCTGAGTTCGAAGAGCGGATCGCGGAAGAAGAGGAAGCGGATCGTCTGGCAGAGGAAGCTGTAGCAAAGGCAGAAGCAGAGAAGAAGGCAAAAGAAGAAGAAAAGAAAGCAAAGGAAGAGGCTAAGAAGAAGGCGGCCGAGGAAGCTGCCAAGGCGGCGGACGCCGGTGAGACGTACGAGGACGTAAAGGAGTCTGCTGAGGAAGAAGCTGCAGAGGCAGCAGTGGAAGAGGATGCTTTCGCGGAGACCTATGACAACGGCAGCGGCGCGAATATCGTCAACTATGCATGCCAGTTCGTTGGTAATCCGTATGTATACGGCGGTACTTCCCTGACGAACGGTACGGACTGCTCCGGTTTTGTGATGAGCGTTTACCGTGCTTTCGGTGTAAGCCTTCCGCACTCCTCTTACTCGCTGCGCAGCGTCGGACGCGGGGTATCCACATCCGAAATGCAGCCGGGCGATATCGTATGCTACAGCGGACACGTAGCGATCTATGTCGGCAACGGCACGATCGTTCATGCGTCAAGTCCGTCCACGGGTATCAAGTATTCGAACGTGAATTACAAGACGATCCTCGGCGTACGGAGAATTTTCTAACATTTGTGGGAATGTGCAAGGGGGCTGCGACGGCAGTCCTTTTTTCATGATTTATCGCATCTGTTCAGATGTCGGAACATATGTGCCGCATCGACGGTCTGGCGACATTGAAAGTGTCGATGCGGCCTGCGTGCCACGGATACAGGGTCGCAGCCACGCGACGTTGTGCGTGTCTCGACTTTAAAATGAATGAGTTATCCACATTTACACACCTGTGAAACATAGTGAAACCAAGTTATTCACGAAATAATCCACATTATCCACTTTTTTATATCACAAAAACACAAATTAGATGCGAAAAATGCTTCCATTTTTAGACAAATTGTATTAAACTATTGCGTAGATTATGTGAAAAATTACTTTTCGCAATTTTGCGAACAATTGCGCAGATATTTCATATAACGGTCGGGGGACCACATAGGGGGAAACATGATTTCGAATCAGATTTTGCAGAAGACCATTGATGACCTTTCCGAAATCATTAAAACGGATTATGCCGTTATGGATCCGGACGGGGAAGTGCTGGCAACGACGTTCGAAGGGGCGGACGGCTTTGCGGAAAATGTCCGTACCTTCATCGGAGAAGGTGCGAACGACAAGACGGATGAAGGCATCCGGATGTACCGGATCATGGACGAAGGACAGCCGGAATTCGTTGTGATCGTAAGCGGTGCGGATGAGACGGCGGATATGGCGGGGCGTATCGCGGCGCTTCAGGTGGAAGAGCTGATGATCGCCTATAAGGAGCGTTTTGACAAGGACAATTTTGTCAAGAATCTGCTCCTTGATAATCTGCTTCTCGTGGACATCTATAATCGCGCGAAGAAGCTGCACCTGGAGATCGAGGAGCGGCGTGTCGTGCTGATCATAGAGACGAACACGACGCGGAAGGACGGCGATGAGCTTGACCGCGTGAGGAACGTCATCGGCGGCACCGGAAAGGATTTCGTGACCGCGGTTGACGAAGGCAGCATCATTGTGGTAAAAGATGTCGGGATGTTCGATGAGGATAAGGTATATCCCGCCATTGAGAAAACGGCCCAGGCGATCGTTGATGCGTTTTCCGACAAGAATGACGCGGTGCGCGTATCCTACGGGACGATCGTGCCGGAGCTTCGCGAGGTGTCGCGTTCGTACAAGGAAGCGATGATGGCGCTCGATGTCGGGAAGATCTTTTTCGCGGAGCATCACGTGATCGCATACTCGGTGCTCGGCATCGGACGGCTGATATACCAGCTGCCGATCCCGCTTTGCAAAATGTTCATCAAGGAGATTTTTGAAAAGCAGGCGCCGGATGAATTTGATGAAGAGACACTTGTTACGATCAACAAGTTTTTCGAGAACAGCCTGAACGTATCCGAGACGTCGCGGCAGCTGTATATTCACCGCAATACTCTCGTTTACCGGCTCGATAAGATCCAAAAGAGCACGGGACTTGACCTTCGGGTGTTCGAAGACGCCATCACGTTTAAGATCGCGCTGATGGTCGTCGAATATATGAAATATATGGAGATATAGGAGAAGGAAAATGATCCGTTTAGATCATGTCAGCAAGAGCTACGAAAAGGGTGTGCAGGCGCTCAATGATGTCAGCCTTCACATCCGTCCGGGCGAATTCGTTTTCGTTGTCGGAAGTTCGGGCTCCGGAAAGTCCACATTTATCAAGCTTCTGCTAAAGGAGCTTGAGCCGACGAAAGGGACGGTGTACGTCAACGGCAAGTCCTTAGGCGCCATCTCTCATAAGCAGATTCCGGGCTTTCGGCGCAATGTCGGCGTCGTGTTCCAAAATTACCGTCTCCTGCCGGATCGCAGGGTCTATGACAATGTGGCTTTCGCGATGCGTGTGGTGGAGGCACCGACGCGCAAGATCAAAGAGC
>JAFSYD010000122.1 GCA_017443685.1 Lachnospiraceae bacterium
AGATCGGCGAGCTTGTCATGGACAAGATCAAGGATATCGATGCGGTGGCGTACGTGCGGTTCGCATCTGTATACCGTGAGTTCAAGGATGTCAGCACATTCATGAACGAGCTGCAGCGAATGCTGGACGATACAGAAGAATAGTTGAGTTATTTAGTCGGTCGCGTTTGCTGCGGCCGATTGTTTTTGAACGGAGGTAGGCTCATGTTGCCATTAATATACCCGGATGATTATATTTCTTCGGTGCGGGACATTGATTTTGCAGCATTATATGAGGAGGGATTCCGAGGGATCATTTTTGACATTGACAATACCCTGGTAAAAAATAACGCACCGGCGGACGCGGGCGCACGCGCTTTCTTTAAGCGGCTGCACTCTTATGGATTTAAAGTAACGCTTTTGTCCAATAACAAGGAGCCGCGCGTACAGAAATTTGCCGATGCGGTACAGGCGGATGGTTACTATTATAAAGCAGGAAAGCCCATGCGGAAAGGTTATCTGCACGTGATGGGCCTGATGGGGACCAAGCCGAACAATTCGATCTTCATCGGTGATCAGCTGTTTACCGATATCTGGGGCGGCAACCGGACGGGGCTGCGTACGGTGATGGTGCGCCCGGTGCAGAAGTGGAACGAGGAGATCAAGATCATTTTAAAACGGATCGCGGAAGACTTTATGATGCTCTTCTATGGTATTTTTTTAAGGTATCGCGCGGATGACTGGCAGGTGCCGCTTCTGATGAGCGGACGGCGGATTGTAGAGACGGCGCGGCAGGGGGGATAAGGGCATTTTTACAAAAGGATTGCATTATCTGTCCTTTTCGTGTAAAATACAAGGGATTTTTATGTATCACGTTTTCGTTTAGGAGGATTAGTTTATGATTTCAGCCGGAGATTTCCGCAACGGTGTTACGATCGAGTTGGAAGATAATATTTTTCAGATCATTGAATTTCAGCATGTTAAGCCGGGCAAGGGCGCGGCGTTTGTACGTACCAAGTTAAAGAATATCAAGAGCGGCGGTGTTGTTGAGAAGACCTTCCGCCCGACAGAGAAGTGCCCGACGGCACATATCGACCGCAAGGATATGCAGTATCTGTATAATGACGGCGATCTTTACTATTTTATGGATGGTGAGACTTACGATCAGATGGCGCTTTCCGCCAATGATATCGGTGATGCTTTAAAGTTCGTAAAAGAGAACGAAACCGTTAAGGTCTGCTCTCACAAGGGCAATGTGTTCGCGGTAGAGCCGCCGCTTTTCGTGGAGCTTGCGATCACGGATACGGAGCCGGGCTTCAAGGGCGACACGGCGACCGGCGCGACGAAGCCGGCAACGGTTGAGACGGGTGCGAGCGTGAATGTGCCGCTGTTCGTTAACACGGGTGATGTTATTAAGATCGATACACGTACCGGAGAGTATCTGTCACGTGTATAATGGTAGGTTTTATGCAGATTTCGCAGGTTCCGTTATCCGAATTGTTGAAGAACCGAGACATATTCGAGATATTTGACGAAGAATTTCATAATGCGACCTGGCTGGACGTGACCGCGCTCTTGGACTCGGAGAGTACTTTGGAGGATCTTTACAGGGATCGGATCGTGCCGGGGCAGGTGCTTGACAGGATCGTTGCGGCTCTGCGTATCAAATATTCGGACAGCCCGCCTGCCGATGAGGCGGCCGGTATGCCATAGTCTATCACACCCCTATGAACGCTGCGGTTCGTAGGGGTTTTTGCAAAACGCGAATGAACTACAAATATGTGAAAACCGCAATTTTGAATATTGTGATCATCTTGACGATGATCATCTGCTATTCCGAGGGCTTTTTAGGTCTGCGCCCCACGGATGCGTCCATTTTGCGCGCCGGGATGTCCATTTTTATGGCGATCGCCGGGGCGTTTGCCTTTTTTTACGGGAATTATATGCTGTTAAAAGAGCCTGAGCGGCGCACTTATTCGCAGGAAAGTCTCGTTGACTTATCGCAGGCGCGTGCGGTTTTAGCGTCCTATCACGGAGGGAAATATTTCGGCCGGATCGCCGATACGACCAGTGATCAGATCGTGCGTCTGGAGAGGACGATGGAGCGGGCGAAGGGTGCGCTCGGGACCAAGTTTACCAAAGGCTCGATGAGCTATGACCGCTATGACGCGACGGTGAAAGCGGCGCAGGAGGCGGCACTTTCGAATGTGATCGCGATGGCGAACCGGATGCAGATCTTTGACGAAAAAGACTATGCGCGGCTTAAGAATTATAAGCATGATGATATTCCCGATGAGATCCAGCAAAAGCAGATCGCACTTTATACGGACAACATGATGCAGCTTGAGGCAGCGGTTGCCGCGAACGAAGAGCTTATCCTGGCTCTCGATACGATGAGCCTGGAGCTTGCCAGGCCCGGTGAGGCAGCGCAGACGGATCCGCTCTTAGAGGAGATCCATCGCCTGACGGAACAGGTGAAGCTTTACAGTTAGGATGGTACTACTATGAATTTATCCGCATTGCAATACTCGGATAATTATTCGCCGGCGGCGGACATCGGCGTGCTCGTCGTCAGTGTTGTTTTTTGCATTTTGATCCGGATCGCCTTTATCAAACGGAGCCGGGCGTTCAGCATATTTTATGAAATCCTTCTTTTGATCCCGACGGCGGCGGTCTGTCATGCCGTATACCATATGCTGCTGCGGGGACGCGATTTTTCCGCATCACCGGCAGTGTATATTCTGATGTCTTTGCATCACATACTGCTGTATTTTGTCCTGTATCTGTATGTGTATTACCTGCACGAGACGGTGAACGCGTACGGAAGCATGGGAAAGCTGTTTTTGAACCTTGCGAGGATCGGCTTTTTCGCGGGAACGGTGCTGGAGGTGCTATTGTACCTGGGGCGTCTGGCGATGCCCGCGGATGAGGCGCGTTCGGTGCACCAGTTCTTCGGCGGCTTCGCGATGGTGTATTTTTACTTTGTCCTTCTGATCGCCGCGGTGATCGGCGTGTTAAAGACCAGGGTGTACCGGCAGGTCGTTGTCGGTGTTGTGGCCACGATGTGCGTGTCGGCAGGGGTGATGATCCTGCAGCTTCTGCTTCGGGAGGAAAGCTATACGACGCTTACGTTTATGCTTCCGATGTTCGCCCTCCTTTATCTGGTGCATTCGAATCCCTACGACCTGGAAAGCGGTTCGGTCGGGATGAGTGCATTTGAGGACAGCGTAAAATACAGCTACGGCAAAAAACGGGC
>JAFSYD010000123.1 GCA_017443685.1 Lachnospiraceae bacterium
GCGGATCAGGTTCGTTGTCCCGGAGATGCCGAGCGGTACGCCCGCCGTAACGACAACGATATCGCCCTCTTCCAAAAGCCCCTTCTCCTTGCCGCATTCGATCGCATGAACGATCAGCTCCTCGGCATCCGTCTTTTCCTCGACCATGATCGGGATAATGCCCCATGCCAGGTTCATCTGCCGCATCACCTTTTCCGTCATGACGCCGGCGATGATCGGTGCCTCGGGCCGGAAACGCGATACCGAATGCGCGGTCTTGCCGGACTTCGTCAATGTGACGATCGCCGTCGCGTCAAGGTCGCTTGCCATCGTACAGGTACTGTGCGTGATGGCGTCCGTGATCTTCGAATGGGTCAGCTTGCTGCGCCTGCGCAGCCGCTCGATGTAGTCAATATTCTTCTCGGTCTTCACCGCGATCTTCGCCATTGTCTTGACGGCTTCTATTGGGTAAGCGCCTGCTGCCGTCTCACCGGAAAGCATGATCGCGCTTGTCCCGTCGTAGACCGCGTTGGCCACATCCGTAACCTCCGCACGCGTCGGCCGCGGATTATGGATCATCGAATCGAGCATCTGCGTTGCGGTCACGACGATCTTGCCCGCCTCATAGGTCTTCTTGATGATCATCTTCTGCATGATCGGCACGTCTTCCATCGGCACCTCGACGCCAAGGTCGCCGCGGGCAACCATGATACCATCCGCTGCCGCGATGATCTCGTCGATATTGTTGAAGCCCTGCATGTTTTCGATCTTCGCGATGATCTGGATGTCATGCCTGCCGTGATCTAACAGAATATCCCGGATCGCCCGCACATCCTCCGCGGAACGCACAAACGACGCCGCGATAAAATCAAAGTCCTGCTGCACCGCGAACACGATATCCTTGTAATCCTTCGGGCTGATGTAGTCCATCGACAGATCCACATTCGGCACATTCACGCCCTTCTTGTTGGAAAGCGCCCCGCCGTTGTCCACACGGCAGATGATGTCCGTGTCAGTCACTTCCGTAACCTCCATCTCAATGAGTCCGTCGTCGATCAGGATATGCGTCCCGACCTCCACATCCTTCGGCAGATCCTTGTATGTTATGGACACAATCTCCTTTGTTCCCTCGACATCCTTCGTCGTAAGGGTAAAGGTCTGCCCCGCGTCGAGCGTCACCTTTCCGTCCTTAAAATCCTTAAGCCTTATCTCCGGTCCCTTGGTATCCATCAGCGCCGCAACCGGAAGCTGCAGTTCTTCCCTGACCTTTTTTAACCGGTTCAGCTTTTCCTTCTGCTCCGCGTGATCCCCGTGGGAAAAATTAAACCGCGCCACGTTCATCCCCGCCAGCATCAGGTTCTTCATCGTTTCCTCATCCTCCGAGGACGGTCCGATGGTGCAGATGATCTTTGTCTTTCTGAAATACTCCATAAATCAGGCTCCCTTCGTGTTGGTAAGCAGTCCGGTCGCCTGACCGAACCTTTATTGTTTCTCTGTTAATGTAACGTTAAATGCCTTTTCGGTATAGCCGCCGTTCTCTTCGCGGGATACCGTAACGCTGACCTCATTGCCGGGCGAAAGGGCGGAAAGCTCCTTTTGAATATCCGACATCGACATCACCGTTCTGCCGTTGAACGCAACGATCACGTCTCCTTTTTCTATTCCTGCCGCAGCCGCGCCGCTTCCGCTGATCACGCGGGATACATAGACGCCGGTCGGCATATTATACTGCCTTGCGGTAACCGCGTCAACATCCACCCCCGATATGCCGAGATACGCGCCGTTGTCCGCCATGTTCTCATGCTGCACGGAGCTTCCGTTCATCAGCTGCGTAAGAATGGAATTGGCCTGTGTGATCGGGATGGCGTACCCCATGCCCTCCACGTCCGTATCGGAATATTTTGCCGAAACGATACCGATCACTTCGCCATTCATATTCAGGAGCGCGCCGCCGGAATTCCCCGGGTTCACCGCTGCGTCCGTCTGGATCAGTGAGTTCGTGATGATCGTTCCGTCTTCCGCTCGAAGCTGTACCTCACGGTTAAGAGCACTTACCACGCCGGTCGTCACCGACTGTCCGTAACCAAGTGCATTCCCGATCACGACTGCCGAATCACCGACTGCAAGCTCCTCGGAGGATCCTAAGGTCGCGACCTTGATCTTCGAAAGCGTATCCGATGAGATATCCGCCACCTTCACGCGGACAACCGCAAGATCGGTATCCGGATCCGTTCCCTTAAGCTCTCCCTCAATCGCCGTATCATCCGCGAAGGTAACCGTCAGCTGCCTCGCACCCGAAACGACGTGGTTGTTGGTCGCGATATAGATATACTCATCATTCTGCGCGATGATCACGCCGCTGCCGGCGCCCTCGCTTTCATAGGTACCGACCTGCCCGAACCAGTTCCGGTACTCCGTGATCGATACGCAGGTAACCTGGACGACTGCCGGCATCACATTTTCCACAATGTCCGATACATCCGTGACCGTCGTTGCCGTCGATACCGCAGTGGTATCCAGCGAGCCTTCGCTGCTCTCGGTGGTGTTAAGCGTCTTCGCCGTTTTGGGCTTCTCCTCTTCCTGCTTTACGGGCGTCTGCGCCGCCGTCGTACCGAGCGTCTTGTTCGCGACATAGGTCGTCCCCGTAAACGCCGCGCCCGCTGCCAGTCCGAATACAAGCCCGATCGCCGTTGCCTTTACGAGCTTTTTCCCGAAGCTGTTCGGATTCTTCGGCTTTTTCGGCGGAGGCGTCTGCTCGTACGGGTTGCTGTAATTGCCGCTGTTCTGATATTCATAATACTGATAATTGCTCATATATTCCACACTCCTTTTCATAAGATGGTTGCCTGATGGTGTACATCTTAAAACGAAATTGTGTGGAATTTGTGAAATTTTATAAAAAAATTATTCCACCGTCACCGACTTCGCCAGATTCCGCGGCTTATCCACATCACAGCCCTTCCCGACCGCCACATAATACGCGAACAGCTGCATCGGAATGATCGCAAGCGAGTTGGTAAAATATGGATTCGTCTGCGGAATGTAGATCACATAATCCGCGATCTTTTCGATCTCGGTATTCTCCTCGTTCGTCACCGCTAAAATGAAGGCGCCGCGCGTGGAACACTCGACGATATTGCTCATCGTCTTCTTGTAGAGATCCTTCTGCGTCAGGATCGCGCCCACAAGCCTGCCTTCCTCGATCAGGGAGATCGTGCCATGCTTCAGCTCACCCGCCGCGTACGCGTCGGAATGGATATACGATATTTCTTTTAATTTAAGGGATGCTTCCATGGAGATCGCGTAGTCTATGCCGCGTCCGATGAAAAAGACATCCTTTGCCGCCACGTAGCGGTTCGCAAATTTCTGCAGGCGTTCGTCGTTATTTAAGAGCATCTCGATCTGCTCCGGCAGCTTTTTCAGGTCTGTGATATATTCCTTTAACTGTCCATCGGAAAGCCGACCATTTACACGGGCAAATTTGATCGCCAAAAGATACATTGCGACTAGCTGCGCCGAATACGCCTTCGTAGTCGCGACCGCGATCTCCGGCCCCGCCCAGGTGTACATCACGCGGTCTGCTTCCCGTGCGATCGAACTTCCGACCACATTTACGATACCAAGCGTCAGGTTGCCATGCTCCTTTGCCTCACGCAGCGCGGCAAGCGAATCTGCCGTCTCGCCGGACTGGCTGATGATGATGACAAGCTCCTTTTCCCCCAGGATCGGGTTCCGGTAACGGAACTCGGACGCCGTGTCCACCTCCATCGGAAGCCTCGCCATCCCCTCGAAGATGTATTTTGCCGAAACGCCGACATGATAGGCACTGCCGCAGGCGACGACGCGGATCCGGTCGATCGCACGGATCTCCTCATCCGTCATGCCAAGCTCTTCTATCACAATATCGTTGTCCTTGAGCCTGGGGCTTATCGTATCACGCACGGTCTTCGGCTGCTCATACATTTCCTTTAACATGAAATGCTCGTAGCCGCCCTTTTCCGCCGCATTCTCGTCCCAATCGATATGCTTTGCTTCTTTTTCAATGGACTCGCCGTCCGTATTATAAAATGCGATCGCATCCAAAGAAAGCTCCGCGATCTCACCGTTGCCGATGAAGTAAATGTCGCGGGTATATTTTAACACCGCCGGCACGTCCGACGCGATCAGATTGCCGTCCCTGCCGATGCCGGCGATCAGCGGGGAATCCTTGCGAACCGCATAGACCTTATCCGGATGATCCGCAAAAAGGATGCCGAACGCGTACGACCCGTCAAGACGGTACAGCACCTGTGAAATGGCTTCGAGCGGCTCACCTTTATAATAATAATCCAACAAATGCGCTACCACTTCGGTATCCGTCTCTGATAAAAACTCATACCCTTTTGCCTGCAGGCGCTTCTTGATCTTCAGATAATTCTCGATGATCCCGTTGTGCACGACCGCGATCGTTCCCGCCTTATTATAATGGGGATGCGCGTTCACATCGGAAGGCTCGCCGTGCGTCGCCCAGCGGGTATGTCCGATCCCGACCGTTCCCGGCATCGTCGCCCCGTCATGCGTCAGCTCACTCAACACCTTAAGCCGTCCCTTCGCCTTTTTCACCTGGATCGTGCTGCCGTCATATACGGCAATTCCCGACGAATCATACCCTCGGTACTCCAATTTGGACAGCCCGTCCAAAAGCACCGGCGCTGCCGGCTTTTTCCCGATAAATCCTACGATTCCACACATAATCTGTTCCTTTCTCTGCTATTGCTGTTCCACTCCGAACCGATCTACCGTATCATATTTCCCGTAATCGATGGCCGCGTTTTCCGAAAACCCCGTATATGCCTCGATTCCGCTGCTGATCCGTAAAAGATCCTCAGACGGCAGATAATCCGCTTCCCTGTATAAAAAGAAATGCAGCTTCCTTACATTTGACTCCAAGGTACAGGGCACGACCACCTGTCCCCTGCCGCGATACTCCGCTCCTCTCTTGTCAAAAGGAAATCCCGTCGTCTCGGTAAGCGCATATTCACGGTAAGCGGACGCAAGCTCCATGATCTCCGTGACGGAGAGGTTCGTCGATACCTCCGGCAAAACGGCTTCCACGATCTTCGCAAGCTCCGGAAGGCTTGCCGCCTTTGCTTTTTCGATCAATTTTTCCAGCACGCGTCTCTGCCGCTGCGCCCGGATAAAATCACTGTCCGTATGCCTGATCCGGCAGTAGGTGACCGTCTGTACGCCGTCCAGATGCGTCTGTCCGGCAACCGCGGCCTGCGTATCCTTTCCGGAAAGCGCCGCAACCTCGCCGCAATCCATATGCGACGCTTCCGCCTCTGTTAAACCCTCATCAAGGTCGATCCCGCCGACAGCATCCACCGCATCCACGAGTGCCACAAAATCCACCACCACATAATCGGTAACGTCAATGTCCAGATTCCTGCGCAGCATCGCAAGCGCTTCCTCCACGCCGCCGTGATCATACGCATAGTTGGCTTTGTGGTAACTTCCATCCGCGGTATCCAGAAAAGTATCCCGGTATATGGATGCGATCCTCACTTCCTGCGCGTCATTATCTACCGCGCAGACCATAATGCAGTCCGAATTACCGGTCTCATATTCCCCGACCGAACGATTGTCCACGCCGAATAACGCGATCGTGCGGTAACCGTCATATTTGAAATCACCGCTGTTCGTATTAATGATATTCGCGATAAACGGCTGATCCCGGGTGATCGCGGCAAATCCGCCCCTTGCCAGCTTCGGGACATCCGTAACGCTTTCGATTCCGAAATACAGCCAGGCAGCGATCCCCGCCGTAAGGACAAAAAGCAGCAACAGCTCCACCAGTACAAGGCGTCTGCGGCTTCGGGCGCGCAGTTCTTTTTTTGTCAACTCGTATTTTTTGCGCATGTGTTATCCGCACAGATCCCATGTATCATCGATAAACGCCAAAGTCAGGAACTCGCCGGAAGGTTCCGGCCATTTCGCGGCAATTTCTTAGTAGAGCCTGTAATTATCAAGCCCGATCGGCAGGTTCTTATTATAGTACGGATCGCCCGCCGCAAGCTCGTCCTTCCACAGATCCAAAAGCAGCGCGTTCGAATCCTGGGAGCTTATATTTTCCCTTGCCTTCTTCGTGGCAGTCGTCTGTGCATCCACAACGATCCTCCGCTTTGCACGGCGAATCTTTAAGCACAGGTCCAGCATCTGCGCCCTTCCCTTCAGCCGGGAGTTAAAACCGCCGACCTTGTTGAACACCTTCCTGTCGATCATAAAAAAACACGGGTCGACCATTGATACGTCACAGGGAACGATCGCCCGTTCATCATAGCTGCCCTGAAACGCGGACTGGTTATGGCATGCCGGATAGGCAATGCCGTCCGTGTCAAAAATATACCCGCAATTGTCGATCGTAAAATTGAACCGGTCAAACCGCACACCGACCATGGCAACATCCGGCTGGCGCAAAATTCCATACATACGCTCCATCACCTTCTGCCGGCGAATGCGGACGTTGTCCTCCCGCACGAGGAAATACTCGCCGCGGTGCGCCGCATAGTCCCTGCCATTATAATCGAGCCGCCAAAAACCGAGGCTGCGCTCCTTTTCGACCTTCGCATCCACGCCCATCCGCTTTAAGTGAGCCTGTGCTACTACCATGTGCTCATGATAGACCGACTCGATCATACCACGGATCTCTTTGGTCATTCCGATATCGTCTGCAAACACACGGGTATGGTACAATAACCGCGGCACATGAACGAAGGAACGCTTTTTTTCCACCGCACGCAGAAGAAAATCATATACCGCCGCGGCCATCAGCTTTTCATTTAGCAATCCCGTCTGTGCCAGACACTGCCGGCTGATCAGCACCGTATCACCGATATAGTTCTTGTGACGCAAAAGCTCAATATTGAGATCCGGCTTAAAATGCGGATGCCGCCGGTGAATCCCCACGAGTTCGTCGTTATCGCTGTACAATATGTCCGGCGTTCCGTTCTCTTCGATCGCCGTACAAAAGATCTTAAGCGCCTCCTCGGCAAGCTTGTCGTGCTGTCCGAGAAAGAACGCATAATCCCCCGTCATCCGGTGCATCCCTGCATTCAACGCGTATGACAGACCTATGCGCTTTTTCATCCGATGATAAGCAAGCCGGCCGTCATGAGGGAAAAGCGCCTCGCAGATCTTCCTGCAGTCTTCCCTTTCGTTCTCGTCAAGTACAACGAGCTCAAAATTCCTGTAGGTCTGCGCGGCAACAGATTCGACCGTTTCTTTAAAAAAGGGCTCTGCCGTATCCTTTGCCCAGATCAGGACGGATATCTTTTTCCCATCGGTATCTGCCATTATTTCGATCCCTTACCGGAAAGTACTACACTGACTGTTTTTAGTAATATCTGTATATCCAGTCCCAACGACCAATTCGTGATATACGCCGTATCCAACGCGACAATTTCTTCAAAATCCGTCACATCACTGCGCCCGCTGACCTGCCACATCCCGGTCAATCCCGGCTTAATTCCAAGCCTTGCCTTATGATGATACTCATAATTTTCGTATTCGCCTTCCGTCGGCGGTCTCGTTCCGACAAGACTCATATCTCCTTTCAGCACATTTAAGAATTGAGGAAATTCGTCGATCGAATACTTCCGCATAAATCGGCCGATCGGTATGATCCGGGGATCATTCTCCATTTTAAACATATTTCCCTGCATCTCATTTTGGCTCTTCAGTTCGTCCAATTTTGCATCCGCACCGACCACCATCGTGCGGAATTTGTAGAAGTTAAAGCGCCGCCCGCCTCGTCCGATCCGCACGGATTTATAAAATATCGGGCCCGGCGATTGTATCTTAATTATCGGACCGAAAACAACCGTAAACACTCCCGTAAACAACAGCCCGACCAAGGCTCCCGCAATATCCATTGCCCGCTTCAGAACAACCTGCCTGGAATTTGCGATCCGCATACTTGTTGTCAAAACTATGTAGTTCGCGTAATTCTCCAACCGTCGATCCGGCATCATACGGTCGGTATGCACCAGGGAAATGTGCACCGACACGCCCTGTTCCACCAATTCCTCCGCAAGAGCTTCGGAACTTTCTCTCGTATTCCCGTCAATGAACACCTCATCAACCACGTTTGTCCGAACATACTCAAAAAACGTATCTGCCGACGCAACAACTGGAATTCCCTCAATCTCTCTGCCACGCCAATCCTCATCCACGACGGTAACACCCGTTACAACAAAATCGGTATATTTGTTATGTACGATTTCCCGCAGGCAGCGCTCCACCGTCTTTGATTCGCAAACCACATGCATAACCGACTTGTTGATATCCGCGAGCATACGATGGCGGATATGACGCTTCCAAAACACACGGCCGACAAATTCAAAACAAGTTGAAAGGAACAGAAACATAAACAACAGCTGTCGCGAGTATACCGCCGATGTCTTAAGTGCATACAAGATCGCCATCAATCCGCCGAACACACTCAGCGTATGTCCCAGCGTAGCCGTCGCCTCCTGGAAAAACGTCCTGCGAAGAATCCCGGAATAACTTTCCAGAAAGAAAATGACAACGATGTCAACAAGCGCGATCAGCCAGGCCACCCTTACCCAGTTACTGTCAGAAAACAGCCAGGCCCCATCAAAGCGCCAGCCGTGAGCTATAATAAGCGCAATCTCAAGTGCCAGAAGATCGATTATCGTAAAGTCAAGATGCTTGATCCATCCACTTTTTTCTTCATGATACATTTGCGAATCCTATACGTCCAATGCCACAACACCCAGTATAGCGATGTCGTATTTTCGCGCATATCCGCATACGTCATCAAGCGAATGGTAAGTGGTATCGCCGATGTTCGTCAGCACAACGATCCCTGCCGTCTGCGGCACGCTTAAAATTTCATCCTTTAAGTTGCTTTCCGAAAGTTCCGCAATTTCTACACCGCTATCCGCCAAACGCTGCTTTAATTTCGAATAATACTCCGCTGCCTGCCCGCCGGAAAAACTCTTCCCGAGCGGCGCCAGATATACCGTGCCGATCTCTCCACGTTCACGCAAGCCCACAATCTGTGTCGCTGCCTCTTTGACGCTCGTCTCTGCATCAGCATTGCTTTTTCTGTAACGAAGCTTATAGACATTTTTATCGTTGACAAATCCCTGCATCCCGCCGGCAAATGACCGCTGATGCAGCTCGTCGATCTGGTACAGTCTGTATACATCCTTCATTTCCGTCGTCGTCTGCAGTGTCGGCCGGAAGATTGCATACATCAGTACGCAGCCACCATAGAGAAACGCCCCGACAAAGAGACCAATCACCAGATATTTCAGTGAAATCCCCGGCTTCTCCGACACCCCTTCTTCCGGTTCCTTGAAAACAGTTTCCTTCTCCTCTTCTTCCTCCTCCGTTTTCGTCAGCTTTTTATAAAGCATCTTCTGCGGCTCACTGAATTCCGCGACCGATGCATCAATCGCTGTCTCCATTCCCCTGATGCGCGCGTCAAAATCCATCCGCGCCGTCGTTGTATCGGTATTCACAACATCCTGCACGCTTTCGTATGTCTTTAACACGGTAAAAGGACGGCTTGCAGAAATATCCTTATATGCGGTCTGTAATACATATGCATCGATCGTCTTAGCGATCTTATCCGCATCCATATCGGTAAGCAATGACATTTTCACAGAAAACACCAGGCTCTTGGATTCGATTCCGGGAGCCCCAAACGATACAAGCTCGCGCACATACTTAAGCTCTCCATCATAATCAATCGCTTTGGCGATCTCTTCCATAAACGGATCAGAGCCAAGCAGCGAGCCATACATTGACGTGATCGAATATGCTGTCTCATCCGCCGAATCCACACGGTAATACAGCATCAACGTCCGCATATCATACGGATTGGCCTGTAAGATTAACGATTCGCTCAGATACTTGCGCAGCGACTCAACCTGCGTTTTGGAATTGTAAGCCGATATCACATCTTCATATTCCGTTTGGGTCAATTCCTCCAACAGATCTTCTTCATCCGTTTCTACCAGCGTATCCTCCTGCTTCTCTTCCTTGATCGCCGCCTGATACCCACGCACATCCCTCACGTATTTAAACGCGACCACAAGCACTGCGCAAAGCACCATCACACAAATGATCGGCTTCCACTGCATCAAAAGCCGCCACATCAGATCGATCAGATCGATCTCCCGTTCTTCCCTGCTGTCAAACTGCTGCATCTTATCTTCTCCTACCTGCTGATATCCCGCCACATTCTTACTCATCATCCTCTGCCTGCTCTTCTTCGAGCGACCGGTAATATCTCTGTCCCTCTTCTTTTGACATTGCCGCCCGCGCCTCGTCGATCTCCTCGTAATGGTCGTGCAGCATCGTCACAAGCTCGTTGCTGATCGCGCCGAACTCGACATTCTCGCGCATCACCTTCATCGCCGTCTCACGATCCATCCCTTTACGGTACGGACGATCCTCGGTGATCGCCGAAAAAATATCCGCGACCGCCATGATCCGCGCTCCGAGGTCAAGGTCATCCGCCGACAGATGTCTGGGGTACCCTCTGCCGTTGAGCTTCTCATGGTGGTTGCCCGCCCATTCCGTGATCGCCTCGAACCCCTCGATATCGCTTAAGATCATCCGCGTGTAATACGGATGCTCTTTTATGATGTTGAATTCCTCGTCCGTAAGCCGTCCGGGTTTTTCCAATATTCCCTTCGGAACGACCAGCTTGCCGATGTCATGCAGGTTCCCCGCGATCTCCATCATCTGGCATTCCCGCTTGGACATCCCCGAAAGCTCCGCCAGCTTCCGCGCCGATGCGGCCACGCCGGCCGAATGCATCTTGGTAAACGGACTTCTGTAGTCGATGATACGGCTCATCAGCTTCGTAAGCGGCAGGGCGCGGTCCAGTGAAATGTACCTCTCATTCACCCCGTCCAGAAATATCGGAACCGTCGGATCATACAGTACGTCGAGCCATACCTGCTCCAGCTCACTCACCCGAAGGAACGCGTCCACGGTCTCCGGGTAGAATTCCTTGCCCTTTTCATCTTCCACAACCTTGCGGATAAAAGGCGCCTGGTTCAAAACCGGCACATTCTCCCTGAGCATCAGGGAAACCTTATCCGCCAGATGTACCACGGACGCGCAGCGCAAGGTCGCGTACTGCTCCTCGTCATCCGCAAGCAAGATCTGATGCTCCTCGCAGTTCATCTGGCAGTACGCGATAATGTCGCCGACCTCGTCAAAGCCGTCGAGTCCGTAAAGGAAGATCGCGCCTGCCATGGACACGATCTTCGACTCCCGCTCCACCTCGGCCAATGACATCTGCTTTTCCCGCATCACCGTCCCGACGTCATAAAGAAGGGACGCGTATAAGGTATGACGGATCTCGGTACCGGACATTCCCATTTCCTTCGCGATCAGACTGGCAAGGTACGCCGTCTGCTCGTGATGATGCGAAACGGAGGAGTTGATCAGGTTCATCGCCTTCGCCAGCGCCTCCAACAGTGACCGCACCGTCGTAAAGTTCTGCATATCGTTATATCTCATTTGATTACCTTCGCTATTGCCTCAAGAATCTTAGCCTTCACCGGCGGCTTCAGCATATACCCTGCCGGCTTTAACGAGATCACCGCCTCAATGTGTTCCCGGTCGGACACACCGGTTAAAAAGATGACCGGAATGTTCGCGATATCACTCTCCGCCCGGATCATCTCCAGCGTCTGCTTGCCGTCTACAATCGGCATTTCATAATCCAAAAGGATCAGGTCGGGGCGCTTCTTTCCGATCATGGTAAGCGCTTTCATCCCCGAGGTCGCAACCGTCACCTCATACGTATCATCCAGCATGGACTTAATGTTGCGAAGCGTACCCGCGTTATCATCCACGATCAGAACACTCTTCTTCGCTGTAGGCGCCGCGGGGGCTGCTGTCTTATCCCCGGCGTCCGGATTCCCGAGATCCACGTTCAGCCGTCTGGCGATCGCGTTGATGACGCGGCTGTTCTCGATCGGTCGGATCAGATTTTCAAACTGGTCGTCACTGTAATACCGCAGAAAATGCTTCTGCTCGCTTTCCGTTCCGATCGTAAGCACCGGCAGATCCGGATAATTCGTGCTGATCCGGTTAAAGATCACGGGATCGATATCCGTCACGCCGATCAGGGATATCAGAACCAGATCCGGCCCCACCACATCCAGCATCCCGAATACCATATCCGCCATCGGCGATGAAAACTGCACCTGGTAATACTGGCTTAGCGCCGTATTCAGGTTCTTCGCCGTCTCATTCATTTTTGAAACAAAGAGAATTTTCCTCATGATGTAAAGTCGCTCCCATTTATAATACTATCTGCCAGCTCCGTGACAAGATCACTGTCCAAATCCGCAACCGCCCCGCTCATCTGCGCCATGATCTCACTGACCGCCGGGGGATATTTAAAGCCCTTCAGCTGCTCCATCAAAGCATCCGACTGATCGATGTCCATATCCTCCATCGCCATTTTAAGCATCTCAAGCCGCGCAAGTGTCTGTCCGTAATCCGCTTCGGGCAGGTTGCTTTCCGCCTCTGCCGGGTCTTCGATCCCAAATACGCCGACAAGCTTCTGCCGGTATGACATCCATTCCTTCATAAAGATCGAATGCATGGCCTGTATCGTATCCATATCGTGGTCACGCGCCGCAAACTCGAGCATCTTCGCCATGCCCGCCAGCGGAACGATCCCGATGATCGCTGCTGAGCTCTTCATCCCGTGTACCTGGATGCGGTACTCGTCAAACGCCGCTTCCTCCGGAAGCTGTTCATAGAACTGCTGCAGCTTGTTCCCGTGGACCGGGATCAGCTCAAAGAACTGCCGCACGCCGTCGGCAAGAATATCTTCTCCGGTCAGATGCAGCCACGCAAACGGCCAGTCTAAACCTTCCACGGTCGGGAAATCATCCGGCATATCGCTGCCGGTGTCGGCTGTCAGACCCGTGCCCTCCGGTGCCGGCTGAAGCAATTGTGCCGGCAGCTTCTCACGCAACACCGCTTCAATCTGGCTTGCCACGACGGGCTTTGATAAGAATCCGTCAAACCCGGCTTCGAGGTACATTTCCTTCGCCCCCGCGACTGCATTTGCCGTCAATACGTAGATCGGCGTATCCGCATTCGGGCTGTCCGTCATTTTACGGATCTCCTGCATCGCGGCAATGCCGTCCATATCCGGCATCATGTGATCCATGAAGATCAGGTCATAAGCGTTGACCTTCGCATGCTCGACCGCGTTCGGGCCGCAATCCGCCTCATCAATCTGAATCTGCGTCGCCTTCAGCAGGTTCATAAATACCTTGCGGTTCATCGCATTGTCGTCAACGACCATGATATGCGCGTCCGGAGCGATGAACGCCTGCTCGTAATCCACATACTCCTCGGCGCTCTGCGCGTGGTGGGTCTTGATGTCGCCGACCGGTGTCGCGTCCACAACGGGCTGCCGGATCGTAAACCAGAACGTCGAACCCTGTCCATAGACGCTCTTCACCTCAAGGCGGCTGCCCATCAGCGAAAGCATTTCCATCGTGATGTTCATGCCCAGGCCGGTGCCCTCGATATTGCGGTTGCGGCTTTCCTCGATCCGCTCATATTCCTTGAACAGCTTCGGAATGTCCTCCTCCTTGATACCGATCCCGGTGTCCTCCACCTCTACGGTCAGCAGGAAGTCCTCGCCATCCATTTGTCCGTTCACACGCAACGTAACCGATCCCTCCGGCGTGTACTTGACCGCATTGGTCAGGATATTCGTTACACACTGGCGGATCCGGACATCATCCCCGAACATCTTGCTGGGTATATTTTCGTCTATCTCCATAATAAAGTCAAGACTCTTTGCCTCGGCCCGCGCCAGGATCATATTCTTTAAGTTCACGATCAGTTCGGCAAAATCATATTCGACGGGGACGATCTCCATTTTGCCCGATTCGATCTTGGAAAAGTCAAGGATCTCATTGATCAGGGAAAGCAGGGTATGCCCTGCGCTTCGGATATCAAACGCATATTCACGGATCGACTTATCCTTCGTCTCGCGCAGGATCATTTCATCCATGCCTAAGACTGCGTTGATCGGTGTGCGGATCTCATGCGACATATTGGCAAGGAAACGGCTCTTTGCTTCGTTTGCCAGAATCGCCTCTTCCTTTGCCTCTTCCGCAAGCTGATGCTCGACAACAAGATTGTCGTTGATCTCCTGCAGTTCCCTCTCGCGCTGCTCAACCGTACGCCGGTATTCGGCAAACATAATCTGTACGTGCTGCGCCACCATGAATGCAAAGTATCCGGTGATCGCGATCATTTTCACCGTATCAAGAACTGCAAATCCCGCAATCTTGTTGCGCGTCGGATTCGCAAGAATAGACACCGCAAGGCACACCAGTGCCGCCTCATCCATAAAGATCTGCCGGGTCTTCGGCATCCGCCGCTTCCAGACCACTAGCATGATCATCAATATGGCGATAACCGTGATACGCCACAGCACGTTGAAATTGTAGATCAATGAATGATGGCGGGACATTCCCCAGCTGAAATAAGTCACAACCTCAACGACCGCCACCGCCGAAGCCGAATAAAACATCACGCGGATTCCCGTCGGAAAATGAATCTTAAAACCGCGGAAGAAGAAGCCCGTCAAAATGACCGGCATCAGGATGTAGCTGACCTCCTCGAGCACCTGGAAGAAATGACGGTTGCCGAAGAAAACATAGAACACTTCCGTCCGGATGAATCCGTAAAAGATCGAGTCCAATGCAAACAGCGAAATGATAACCAGCCCGCGCCGCCGCTTGTGCTGGATCGTGCGCAAAATGTCAAGTGATAATAAAATAACTGCGGAAATGATAATAAAGACCGCGCAAAGCAGCGGGAAGATCGCCGCCTGTACCGCGCGGATGACCGCAACATCACGCTTAGCGACGGAAGCCTCATAAATCGTAATTCCGCCGCTTTTAATGACGTTGGAAAGCTCTATCCTAAGTTCGGAGCCGTCCCTGACCTGAGCAGGCAGGTCAACCAGGATGGACTCGGCTTCCTGCATATCGTCCCCCATCTCGCGCGGAAGCTCGCTTGCTCCCTGCTGAGAGGGTGTCATCGGATCAACTGCAGGTCCCTCCGGCTTGGGCGGCGCCATCGGATCAGCTGAAGACCCCTCTGGCTTGGGCGGTGCCATCGGATCAGCTGCAGGCTCACTTATCCCCGAGGCATCCGGCCCCGCGTCCTGCGTCTGTCCGTCAAAGCGGACTTCATCGTCCATGCCCGATGCGCCTGCCGCGATATACAGCGGCATATCGTCAAGGAAAACTCTCACCTGCGCATTTACCGCTTCGAAATCAAGCGCCAGCCCTTCATAATCGGAAGACGCTTTCCTCGTTAAGATTACTTTGTCTGCCTTCGTCCTGTGGATGCGGTGAGGAAGCGAGATCTCTTCCGTCGTGCCATCTGCATAGGTAACCGTCCACCCGTCCGACAGATCGTAATTGTTCCCGATGGCCTGTTCCGCTTCCGCAACATCAAAATTCATTGCGCCGATCCGTATCGTCGTCGCTCCCAGAATCAGAACCAATATGAAGATGATCGCTAATTCAAAACGCTTCATTGCCTGTTATCCGTCCATTTTCGCCCTTACGGACACACATTTAACTTATTATAGCATAATGCAACAAAGAAAATCCACATATAATTATTATTTCCGCCTTAGATTTCTGCCAAGGAACAGCAAAAGAGCTTCGGATCACCCGAAGCTCTTATCACCTGCTTAATATTCGTCGATTACTCGATGATGGAAGCTACACGGCCGGAACCTACCGTACGGCCACCCTCACGGATAGCGAAGGTAAGACCCTGCTCCATAGCTACCGGATGGATCAGCTCAATCGTCATCTCAACGTTATCGCCCGGCATGCACATCTCAACGCCTTCCGGCAGATTGCAGACACCCGTTACGTCCGTTGTACGGAAGTAGAACTGTGGACGATAATTGTTGAAGAACGGCGTATGACGGCCACCCTCGTCCTTCTGCAGAACGTATACCTGAGCGGTAAACTTCTTGTGGCAGGTAACCGTACCCGGCTTAGCAAGAACCTGACCTCTCTGGATCTTGTCACGGTCGATAC
>JAFSYD010000124.1 GCA_017443685.1 Lachnospiraceae bacterium
AGCTCATTGGTCCGGATGATGGCACCGAAGAGGATTACGCGGCGCTTCCGGATGCAGAGGCGAAGAAGATCAAGACCAGGCTTCTTGATGTGCAAAAGGCGTTTGATTCGGCAAAGGACGCCTCGAAGAAGGCCTATTCCAACCACGCGGCGAATAAGCTCGTCCGCGGGACGACGGCGATCTCCCAGTACAGCTACGACTTAAAGACGGAGCTGATGGAGCGCGCCACGCAGGGCGAAAAGGTGATCGACGAGCTTCTGACCTCTCTGGTGAACTTAAAGCACATCGAAAAGGATGAGCCCGATGACGCGGCGTCGGAATATAAGATGATCGATGAGATCCTGCTTGGGATGCAGCAGAAGAACATCGCGATGTACTTAATCGAGGGCGCACCGGCCAAATATCCGGTCACGGGCGATAAGGAAGCCTCCACGGCTCTTATGACAGGAAAGCAGAAGAGCGCGGATAACGCCGTAAAGGAGATGGAAAGCTACATCACACGGATGCTTTCGCGCAACGAGGATTACGCGGGACAGGTGACCTCCTTAAAGAGGGAGCTTGCCTGGGCCCTCGCGCAAAAGGACAAGATCAAAGGCGACGATTATGCGCCTTACGCCGAAAAGGTGCGCGCGGAATACGAGGAGTGGCTGAGAGCCAGGATCGAAGAGATCCAGAACAAGATCGACAGCGACGACGATGACGGCGATGAGGACGGCAAGTCGGACGAGGAGAAGGAATTAGAAAAAGAGATCGAGTATGGGGAACGCTTTGACGATCCGAAGGCGGTGAAGGAAGCGCAGGCCATGCTTGACAAGATAAAAAAGGATAAAGGATCCTCGTCTACAAGATCGATCAATACCGACAAGAGCAGCGGGGAAGGAAAAGAACCAGCCAAACCTTCCGGTTACGACGACGGCTTCCCCGATCCGCGGGATACGAGCGGCGGCAACAAGAACTTAAAGAATTCCATCAGTACCGAATACAACGGCAAGAACGGAAGCGGCAGGAATGGCGGTGATAACGGCAACGGATCCGGTAACAGTGACACCGGCGGCGGCACAGGCACAGGAAGCGGCAACAACGCCGGCAATGCGAACGGCAACGGATCCGGCGGCAACGGCAGCGGCAGCGGGAATGGGAATGGCAGCGGACACAGCCGCCAAAATGCGGCCGATAAGAACGGCAGCGGATCCGGCAATAAGAACAACAAGTCGGCGCAGAACAACAACAATAACGGCAAAAATAATAAGAACGACGCGGATAAGGGCAAGGGGATGACCGAGGACGAGCTGAACAACCTGCTGAAAGGCCTCCTCGGAACGGACTTTTCGAACCTTCCGCCGGATGCGAAGGGAGCGGTCGTAGCGGCTTTGAACCAATACGGCAGGGAGCACAACAACGAGCCGCTGCTCGTACTCGCAAGGAAGCTGCTTACCGACATGATGGACGAGCACAGCGAATACGTATACGCGAAGTACCGGAACGATCCGAACGCGGAATATGTCTCGTTCGCCGCCATTGACCGGGCGCGGACTCTCACGAGGTTCCGCTACGTACACGTGGACCTGGACGCGACGATGAGCTACCTCGGAAGCGGAACGTCCTACGAATACAAGGTCGGCCAGTCGAGCTATTCGATGAGCAACGGGGATACGGGACTTCTGAACGCACCCCTGGTTGAGCAGGCCGATCCGTACATTCACAATTCGCAGACGATGCACTACGCATACCTCGACGAGGGGGATGCCAAGCAGATGCTCGACGTCCGTGCGGAGTACATCATACAGACCGAATACGCGGTGCTCGTGGCGGGAAAGATGGAGCCGACGATCCAGAGTGTGATCGCCGCGCTGGACAAATTTTTCGCGGGCACAACGAATGAGTAAGGAGTTTTTGAAAAATGGCAGATTATACGATCATATCGGACGTCAGCAATTATATTTTATCGGTATTGCGTGAGCGGATGTGCCCCGAGCCGATCCCCTCGCCGAACAATATCGAGGTATCATCGCCGGCGTCACAGGATGTTGACTATATCCTGGGATTGTATCTTTACGATGTGAAGGAGGAGGATACGATCGCGCCCCCGGCCCGCGTTCCGCGCGGACGGGCGCAGATGGCACCGCCGTCTAAGCCGTATAGCTTATACTATATGGTATTTATAAATTCCGGTGGACAGGCTGGACTGAAGGATCAGGACTTCCAGAAGATCATAGGCAAGGTTGCCCAGATCGTTTCGGATAACAACTCGATCCTGCCGAACCAGCTCCAAAACTGGCTGGATGTTGCAGAGCCGCCTATCGTGTTTACACCGGCAAAGATAGGCCTCGAAGAAAAAGTACGGGTGTGGAGTGCGATCAACAAACCCTATCAGATCTCACTCTTTTACAAGGCGGCACCGGTATTTGTATCCAGCGAAGTTGTCATCAATACGCCGCGTGTTACCGACGCGCGTTTCGAGGTGCATGTCGCCGGAGAAGATGACGAATAATTTTAGCCCATTTGCTGTTTTATTCGTATCAAAAGATGGGGGAATACTACAAGCCAAAAGAAAGGAGGCAGGAGGAACATTTGAGTGGAAGCGTTATTCAAAACAGACTGGATCTTCTGATCCGTCTGCAGGACACCACGACCGGACTGTCCGTGGGAGAACGAGGGATCAAATTCCGCTTTAACGGAAGGGAGATCCGCCCGACTCCGCGGGGCGACGGCAACTACATCTTAATCAATCATGGCAGGGACAACGGCCTTATGCAGATCGAGGTGTATGGCTACGAGCCCTTTGAGGCGGCGATCGACTACGAACAGCTTGATGAACGACTTCCCGTATTGGACGCGTTTTTGATACCGTCAGAAGAAATGCGTCTCGGTCATGATTTAGTGACTCTGTCCGGTCACCTGAAAGGGCTTAAAAGTATAGAAGCCATACACCTTGCAAGACCGCTCTCCGGGCTTCGGGAGTTCGATCCGAAAAGATGCGTGATGACAGTATATATGCCGAACCGGCGAATGAATATGACGCACACGTATTATGGTCTTGTAAACGCAGCAGCAGGTACCTTTGAGGAATTTATGGTTCTTGAAGAAATGAACGACAAAAAGGTTCGTATCAAAGCACCTCTGCAGGAAGAGTTCGCGCCCAACGCGCCGATCTGCCGGCTCATATTCGGGAAGGTTTTCGCGGACGGGTCGTACCTCGTACGGGTACGCAAGACGGGCAAGAACTTAAAACACATGGTTCGCTTCGTTACCGAAGAGGGAACCGAATATCAGACAATTGACTTCGGTGAGTTTGCAGAAAAAGAAGAAGAATAAGGAAGGAGGAAAGGATGAGTCTGATCGTCAACAGCGGCGCACAGATCATGTGTACATTCGGTACCACACCGTCGACATTGATGGCGACAAATGCGCCTCTTGTCCTTACTGACGGAAAGCCGACGGCAACCATTGCAGATGCCGCGCCAATGTCCAATATCCCATCGTTCGGGATGTGCACCTCATTGGCGAATCCGCAGGTCGCGGCAGCGACAGCGGCGGCACTGGGCGTACTGACACCGCAGCCTTGCATACCGGCGACGGCGGCATGGATTCCGGCAGGCAGTATGGTCTTGGCACAAGGGAAACCATGTTTGACGCAGGACTGCAAATGTATGTGTATGTATGCCGGTCAGATTTCCGTGTTAAACCCCGGTCAAATGCTGATAAGTTGTTAGTTTTAGCAAGTAACTGTCAAGAAGGGAGGCAAAGCTTATGCCAGATTATTTTTCTCCAGGCGTTTATGTCGAAGAGATAGACAACGCTCCGAGAAGCGTTGAGGGAGTCGGAACCTCTACCGCCGGTTTTGTCGGTATGGCGGAAAGGGGTCCCGTTGGAGGAGCTCCGACACTCGTTACCAATTTCAAGAGTTTTACACGGCAGTTCGGCGGTGCGCTGTCTGAGTACACGCACGGCGATTACCGTTATCTCGCGGGCAGCGTAGAGCAGTTCTTTGCGAACGGCGGTACCCGCTGCTATATCTCTCGTGTCGTTCCTGATGATGCGGCACCGAGTGCAAAGAAAATGGGTATCCTGGATATCAAGGCGGCGAACCCGGGCAAGTGGGGCAACCGTATCCAGATTTCCCTGCACAGCGTTAACAAGCGCAAGATGCAGCTGGTAAAGAAGACCAGCGACAACACCTATACGGCGAAGTCGGTTGAGGGCTTCCGTGAAGGCGATATCGTAGTCTTCAACGGCGAATACAATCGTATCCAGATGATCTATGACGATCAGGTTACTTTTGAGGCGAAGTTCCGCGGCAACCCGGTTGACGAGGGTCTGATCCCGAAGACCGTTGTATATCTCGTTACCTTTGATATGATGATCCGCTACAATGACCAGACCGAGAACTACTTCGATCTGACCTTGAATTCCGCGGCAAGAAGCTACATCGCTACCCGTCTTTCCCAGAGCAGCTTCGTAAAGGTTGAGGTTGCGGAGGCGGCTGCAGCGAAGAGTGCGCCGGCGAAGGATGACAAGGGCGAAGCGAAGGGGGAAGCTGTTAATACGATCGGCAACCCGGTAGAGCAGATCTTAGGCAAGGGCGTGACCGAAGGCACCTTCACGTTAGAGGGCGGCTCGGACGGCTCGATCGGCAGCGTGAACGCGGGCACCTTCATCGGTGACAGCGACGGCCCGAACGGACGTACCGGTATCCAGTCCTTCCTTGAGAACGACGTAGTGAACCTCTTGGCTGCACCGGGCATCACGATCCCGGAAG
>JAFSYD010000125.1 GCA_017443685.1 Lachnospiraceae bacterium
CATAGCTGTCGCCATCAAGAGCGTCCGAGTTGTAGCCATCGCTAACATCAACCTTGAACGTTACATCACCGGTCTGATCAGCCGTTAAGTCAAAGTAATGAATCCCACGAAGAGAGTCAACACCAACCTTGCCGTTACCAGCCTCATTCTTTCTGGAAGCCTTAACAAACTCCTTAACCGCCGGCTTGATACCATTGTCCATGATGTTGTCCTTTGCGGAACCCGTAACAACGTTAACCTTTGCGCCTGCTGCGCCCGACGGCTTAAGATCACTGTTAGCAGAGCTTACAGCAGCGCTGTGCGTATCAGTTAATGTGTCCGTAGCCGCCTTGTCCTGAGAAGAATCATCAGACGCGATAGTAGTCCCAAGCGTCGTGCTGTTGTACGTTGCATCTACTACATACTTTGCAGCATTAACCGGTGTCGTGATTGTTGCTGCTAAAGCAAGTGCAGCAACTAAACTTAAAATTCTCTTTTTCATCTTAGTTAAACTCCTTATCAATTAATATGCTGTCACGTATCCGTGGGGTAATACGTTGCGTGACTACTTATTAGTGACATAAGTTATAGAGGCAAGAATATTTTCAGACAAAAAGGAGGAGGATGAATTATGTTGATGAAATGTCCGGAATGTCACAAAAAGGTATCCGATCAGGCGATCGCGTGTCCGCATTGCGGTTATCCCGTCGGACGGCCGAGGACAACCTTTGCAGAGCTGTATGAGCGATTTTTGAGCGAATATGAGCGAAAACACCGCTCAAAATCTGCGATGTATGCGTACACATCCGCATACGGAAAATGTGGAAAACTCTATGACCGCCCGTTTGCAGGTTTACGGAAACCGGATCTGCAGACTGTTTTTGACGAAAATGCACAGTATTCTGTGTCGACGACGGCGAATATCAAAAAACTTCTGAATCAGATGTACCGTCTGGCAATCGAGGAAAACATCGTGGATCGGAACTATGCCGGTAATGTTGAGATCGGCGGCAGGAGAATAGAAAAGGGTGTTCCGTTTACAGAAGAGGAGATCGAAAGAATTTGGGATAAGAAGGAGACAGTGACTGCAAGGATCGCCCTGATCATGATCTATAGCGGCTGCCGGATCGGGGAGCTTGGGGTGGTGCACTTTTCTTATGACCGGATGGAAGGGGGATTAAAAACAGAAAACGGCAGGAACCGCGTGATCCCCGTGCATTCGTGTATCCGCGGCTATATGGACTGTATCAGAGGGTTTTGTCCTGGAAAATACCGTAATGACTTTTATGAACTGATGCAGGAACTTAAGATGTCAAATGCCGTTTCAGGGGAGAAACGAACGCCGCACGACTGTCGGCATACGTTTTCGTGGCTGGCGGACAGGGCGAAGATGGATGATACGGCAAAACATATGATCATGGGGCATTCGCTCGGGAAGGATGTGGAAAAACGGGTATATTCCCACCGTACATTTGAGGAGCTTGCGGCAGAAATCGAGAAAATAGTTGTATAAAGTTACTGTTCAGCCCCGAGCCACGCACTTGCTGCGTGGCTGCGGGCAGAAAAACTGAAGTTTACAGGCCGCATCGGTATTTTCCATGGCGTAAGCCCACCGATGCGGCGTTACAATTCGGCGCATTGGCAATGCGCTGAATTGTAACTGTATAAAACCAATCCTGAAAAAATATCCAGGCTCCTCTTGACAAATTATCACCTATGTGATATAACTGTACTAACATAACTAATACACATATAGGAGAGGAATATGACGATCATTGATTACAGGGACGCAAGACCGATATATGAGCAGATCTCGTCCTACTACAAAGGGTTGATCCTGCGCGGCATCCTCGAAGAGGATGAGCAGATGCCCTCGGTCAGAAGCCTCGCGATGGAGCTTTCGACGAACCCGAACACGGTGCAGAAGGCGTACACCGAATTGGAGCGGGAGGGGTATCTTTACACAGTGAAGGGCAGGGGGAATTTCGTTAAGAATAACGACGCCCTGCGCGAGCGGCAGAAGGAAGCGATCAAGAAGCAGATGCGCGGGATCCGCAAGGAAGCGTCGGATCTGTCACTGGATGCGGATCGCTTATGGAGGGAAGCAGCGAATGATTGAGATTACGAACCTACACAAATCCTACGACGGCTATCCGGCAGTCTCGTCGCTTTCGCTTTCGATGCGGGAGAATGAGGTCTTCGGTATGGTCGGCACGAACGGCGCGGGCAAGACGACGCTGCTTCGGATGATGACGGGCATACTCGTTCCGGATATGGGCAGCATCATCATCGATGACGAGCCGGTGTTTGAGAATACGAAGATCAAGGAAAAGATCTTTTTTATTCCGGATGATCCGTACTTTTTCGCGAACAGCCGTCCGGTGGATATGATGCGTCACTATGCGAATATCTACCCGGAGTTTTCCGAGGCCCGGTTTTTCCAGCTGATGGGTGACTTTAATCTGGACACGAGACGGCGGATCGGAGGCTTTTCCAAGGGTATGAAAAAGCAGCTGTCGATCATTTTAGGACTCTCCGCGAAGACGAAATATCTGTTCTGCGACGAGACCTTTGACGGGCTGGATCCTTTGATGCGGCAGGCGACGAAGAGCCTCATCGCAAGGGATATGGACGAGCGGGGGCTTACCAC
Organism: Lachnospiraceae bacterium; assembly: GCA_017443685.1. Taxonomy (GTDB): domain Bacteria; phylum Bacillota; class Clostridia; order Lachnospirales; family Lachnospiraceae; genus RGIG4930. The sequence goes on from JAFSYD010000125.1 coordinate 2,630, forward strand.
GGTGATGACCTCGCACAATCTGCGGGAGCTGGAGGATATCTGCGATCACGTCGGCATTTTGCATCAGGGCGGCGTGCTGCTGTCGAAGGACATCGCGGATCTGAAGGTAGACGTACAGAAGCTGCAGTGCGTGTTTGCCGATGACGAAGCAAAAGCGAAGGCCGAAGAGCGGCTTGCGGTATTGGCGCACAAGGCGCAGGGGCGGATGCAGGTGTATACGGTCCGCAACAACAGGGAAGAGATCGAAGGATTTTTTGCGGACGTTGATACCATATATTTCGAGGTCTTACCGCTGACATTAGAGGAAATATTTATCAGTGAAACGGAGGTCGTCGGCTATGACATCAGAAAAATTATTGAAGGATAACGGCAGACATTTGATCGCCTTACAGCTTGATATGTTCGCCCACCGGATCTGGCTGGTCGCAATCTCGGGGCTGACATTTTTTATGCTGTATTTTGTGGTTCCTCTTGTCGTGCTGATGCATACAAGGAACATCCAGCTCATCCAGCAGGATAAATGGATCCACACGACGCTTTTAAATGAGGCGCTTGCGCTTTACGGCACGGGCGCGGAGTGGAATTCCATCGCGGTCTTCATCCTTGCGATTATGTTCGCGTTCAGCGGGTTTGCCTTCCTTTATAAAATGCGTTCGCTGGATTTTTACGAAAGCGAGCCGTTTACGAGGGGGCAGCGGTACCTGATGATCCTGGCGAATAATATGCTGATCTTCCTGCCGGTACTTGTGGTATCGACGGTGGTGGGGGTGTTTATCACCCTGATCTTCGGCGGCATCCGACTGATCGTATACTTTGAGATCCTCCTGCAGATGATCCGTCTGGCGTTTTTGTTTTTCGCGGTCAGCGGCGTGGCGACGCTTGCAGCGGTGCTTTCGGGCAATATTGTGATCGCGATCCTTCTTATGGGATTCTTAACGTTTGTTGAACTGTTTGTCCGACTGTTGTTTACCGGCTGTGCGGAAACGTATTTTACGACGATCAACAGCACCTTTGATATGTTCGGCTTTTTTGGAGGCATCACGTCACCGATCATATACGATGCTGTCAATTTTACCGGTACTTCGTACGCCTATTCCGGAACGCCGACATCTGTGCAGCTTCCGGTGTACCTTGGTATGCTGCCGCATCTTATCGTGCTTGTCATCATCGGCGCAGCCGCGTTTGCGGGCGGATATTTTGTATACGAATTCCGAAAGCTTGAGCACACCGGACGGGGACTTTGCTATCCTTTTGCCGAGAGCGTCGTAAAGATCGTGATCGCGATCCTTGTGGGCTTATCCACCGGGCTGGTAACGGATCTTGTGATGGAAACACAGTTTGTCAACGCATCGTTTGTCTTCCTGCTCCTTGTGGTTCTTTCGGTGGCTCTGACCTGTACGATCGGCGAGATCATTTTTGCAAAAAGTCTGCATGCGTTTAAAAAGCGTGCCTGGCAGATCCCGGCCTGCATCGCGTTCTGCTTTGTCCTTTTATTCTGCTTCAAGCTCGACGCGTTCGGTTATGACAAATACGTGCCGAAAGCATCCGAGGTGGAAAGTGCGGCGCTTACCTGCGGACAGATGTATTACGATGAGGGCCTTTCTTCGGATGGACCGATGGGACTCTTCGGGGAAAGTGACCTGTTCTTCGATTATGGTTCGCTGCTTAACCGTATGGAGCTGCAGGGGCCGCAGGTGGAAGCGCTCTGTGAGATCGCGAAGACCGCGATGAAAAAGCAGAGACAGATCGCCACGGCAAGCAGGGATTATGACTATTACACGGGCGGCGCGAACTATGAGGTCTATGATGTATCCGTGCTGTACCGCCTGAAAAACGGACGTAAGGTGACGCGTCACATGGCAATCCCATATGAGATCGACGAATCCCTGATGAATACGGTGGTGGACAGCGCAC
>JAFSYD010000126.1 GCA_017443685.1 Lachnospiraceae bacterium
CGATGAACAGCTTGCCGCGGCAGGAATCCCGGCCGGTATGGTGCGGATGTCCTGCGGCCTGGAGGCAAAATAGGATCTGATCGCGGATCTTGCGCAGGCACTGGGATAAGGAGCGAAATCGACATGGCAAAATTTGACCTGTCAAAAGGCGGGATACGGACATCAAAGAAAACGGCTGCAAAAACCAGGTCGGACGGACAGGGGATCGGCGGAAGGACATCCCCTCGAAGCGGCGGGGCTTATCAGGACGACGTGCTTCGCGAAGCCGCCCGGACGCCGGATAGCGCCGGGCCGGATATGAACGCCGAGCTTTCGATGTCTGTATCGGGAATCTGCGGAGAGCCGGGCAGCCTCTTCGCTTTTGTCCGCTTTGAAGACGGGACGCGCTGCTGCGAGTTTAAATTTCCTGAGGCAGAGCTTAGTATGAGTGACGGCTTTAGTGAAGAAGAGCTTGTACAGCTGAAATTCTATGTTGCTAACCATATTACGGAATTAAAGAAAATGGCAGCGTCGATCGACCCGATATCGGCGATGCTGAAATAGTTTTTTAAAGAAAGGATAGTCAGATGCAGTTATTACTCAATTTTTTGATGATGCTGTCTGCCCTGGCTGGTTTCATTTACGGGGGCCTTTTGTATATCGGTCCCAAAAAGCCGCTGTACGCGACAATGATCGTATACGGTGTCGGATGTATCGCTCTTGGTCGGATGTATCAGTGCGCAAGACTTGTAACGGGACTTCCGGTTGATAATATCTTTCAGCTCGGTATTTTAGGAACGATCGGAGCCTTTGCATTTTTTTTCTCAGCGAATTTCGGTCAGATCGATTCCCTTGTGGATGACGGTGGAAAGGAATTTGCCCGGTACCGGAGGATTGCCCTGATCGGACCGCTTGTGATCGCCGTGATGTATGCGGCGGCTTTTCCGCGGCTGTTATTTGTAGAGCGGATATTTGACGCGCTGGTTGCTGCCACGATCGCGGAGGCAAGCTATTTTCATATAAAGCATTTGCTGATCCCGGATGTGGATTACGGTGTAGTCAGCTGTCTGCGCGGCTATAACGCGATCGTCCTTTTTTACGGTGTACTGTGTATGGCGGAGATCATAGCGTCAAGTTACGGAATTATTGTGGTACAGGCGCTCATATCGGTGCTGTTATGCATCGTTTCGGCATTGATCGTGCCGGCAATGGATAAGGGGGTGAAGAAATGGACCACCTAATATTTGTTCTTTATCTTTGCGTGGCGCTTCCGATGATCCCGCTGATCATCATTTTGCCGGAGAAAAAATCCAAGCTTTTGATCGGTTACGTATTGGTCGGAATGACGATCTGCCTGAATGCGGGAAGTGTCAATTCAGCGCTGATCAACTTTTTCGGCGGTGATCTGTTGTATGTGACTTCGACGATCTCGCCGGTCTCCGAGGAGATATTAAAGGCGCTTCCGGTACTGTATTTTGCATTGATCTTCTCGGATGACAAAGACACGCTGCTTTCCATTTCCTTCGCGGACGGGATCGGATTTGCGATGCTGGAGAACGCCTACATTCTGACACAGAACGTCGGTCTGGTGTCGCCGCAATGGGCCATCACACGTGTCATCGGTGCGACTCTCGTACACGGCGCGGCAACGGCAGCGGTGGGATTAGGGATGAGCTATGTGAAAAAGCGCCGAAAATTATTCTTCTGCGGTACCTTTGCACTGCTGATCTCGGCGATCATTTTTCACGGGATCTTCAACGTCTTCGTGCAGTCGAAGTACAACTATGTGGCATTTTTATTCCCGTCGGTCGTATACGCGGGAGTTGTATGCGCGGTGCGCTTAAAGAAGCAAAGTGCGCCGGCGAAAGCAAAAAGCAAATGATCGATATACCAGACATCCCCGGCAAAAAAGTACCGGGGATGTTTTCTTTTGTCTCGGATCATATTCGAAAAGGCCGCGGAGAGTTTTAAAGACCGCATCCAAAAAATGCTGCATAAGATTTACCGGATCGCGTCTAAGAACGCAAAGGGGCGTGTCTCATCCGATTGCAAGAACAGCAGCAAAGAGGCAAAGGGGCGTGCGGCAACGAATTCTTCTTTCAAAATGTGCCCGACCTCTATTTTGTCGGCAAAAAAAGCTGTGATCCGTTCCGTATCCTCAAGATATTCGGAAGTGATATTACCCGAAACCGTACCGTAAACAAATGCGCAGGTCTCATCGGAAAAGCCGGGGACAAGTGACTGGGACCCGGAGCGGTTTGCAGAAGAGTCATAGACGACGGATAGCGTAAGCCCTGTTTCTTCCCGGATCTCACGGATGGCAGCTTCCGAGGCGGATTCGTCCCCGTCAACAAGTCCGGCAGGCAGCTCATAAACCTCACGCCCGACCGGATAGCGGTATTGCTTTACCATCAATATCTGTCCCGGATCATCTTCCTTTACGGCGTAGATCGAGATGCCTTCGGCGCGGTATTCGCCGGTCAAGGCGTGGATGTGCTCCGGCAAGGCGATGCGGGAGGCAAAGTAGTAATCGAAGGGCGAGCCGTCCCGTTTTATGGCGTTCATATGATACAGGTTTAAAAAAGGATTGTCGGTCTGCTTTTCAACGGAAGTAAAATAGTGCATGGGATGTTCTCCTTGTTATTGAAAAAGAAAACGGCTGTCGATCGATAAGACAGCCGCTTGTAACTTAATCCACCTTGGTAAATGCGTCCTTGCCTAAGCCGCAGGTCGGGCATTCCCAGCTATCCGGGATGTCCTCAAAAGCGGTGCCGGGTGCGATGCCGTTATCCGGATCGCCGACAGCCGGGTCATACACATAGCCGCAGGGGCATTCATATTTGTCCATTGGTTTCCTCCTTTATATACCGGTCGATAAATGACAAAAATAATTGTAACACATTTTCCGCAAGTATGCTATCATCAAATGAGGTTTTTTTGAAGGGAGAGTGACCGGATGAATATTACGATCAGAAATATGAC
>JAFSYD010000011.1 GCA_017443685.1 Lachnospiraceae bacterium
AGACCTTCGCGTCAAAGGTGGCAGCGACATTGGAAAAATGCTCGATCAGCTCGCGTTCCTTCGGGTCATCCTCGATCTTGATGACGAAGCTGCGGTCGATCTTGATCGTGTCAAACGGCAGATTCTTAATGATCCCCATCGAAGAAAATCCGGTACCGAAATCATCCAGCGCGAATTTGATGCCGTGGGATTTCAGCCGGATGATCACGTTCTTAAGGAGCTCGATGTCCAGAAGCCGGCATCGTTCCGTGATCTCCAGGCACAGATGCTCGGGCGGAAAGCCTGTCTCCTCTAAAACGTTAAGTACCATATCCGGGAAATCCGCCTTTTCGATCTGCGCATAGGACAGATTGACGTTGACGACGAATTCCGGGCACATGGCAAGCACCCTTCTTGCGTCCGACACAGCGGTCATTAAGATCCACTCGCCCAGCTGCGGGAACAGCGGATCCGTTTCCAAAAGCGGAATGAACAGATCCGGCGGCACCATGCCGTACTCGGGGCTTGACCAGCGCAAAAGCGCCTCAGCACCGATCAATTTTTCCGTCCTTGCATTTACAACGGGCTGATAGAAAAGGGAATAGCCGCGGAACGCCTGCGTAATGGATACGCGGATGACGTGCAGCTTTTCGATGCGCTGGCGGTTCTCACTGTTCAGATCGTTGTAGAATTCCACCAGATCTCCCTGCTTGCGGTTCTTGGATTCGGAATATGCGAAATTCAGACACGAATATGCCGTCTGATCGTCGATCAGGAAATTATTCAGTGTAAGAAGGCCCCCGTTCAGCTCAAAGACGATGCACTTATCGTCGATGGTGACGCCGTCACGGAAGGTCGCGCGGAGCGCCTCGTAATTGTCCGTCATATCCCCGGCTGTCTGTGTGCCGGAAATGACGGCGAACTTCGTCCCGTCCATCCGGTAAACGCTGCCGCGGTTGCCGACCTGCTCCAGTAAGATCCTTCCGAAACGCTGCAGGATCTTGTTGCCGAAGTGATAGCCGTATACCTCGTTGATCTCGGTGAATTTGCCGATGCCGACCATGCAGATGGCGACGGTGCGCTGCTTTTCGATGTGAATCTTCATATCCTCGAAAAAGCCGTATTGGTTGCGCAGGCCGGTTAAGTTATCGATGTGCCCCTGGATGCCGTGATTGCGGATGGCGCCGGCAAAATAAGAGGGAGCGCCTTTGCTGTCACGGATCACCACGCCGCGGCAGGTGCAGACTTCATATTGCCCGTCGCTTTTCTTTGCACGGTACTGCATATCGTGTCCGGAATCCGCACCCGAAAAGATGGCTTCGATACTCCTGTGGTAGCTGTCGCGGTCATCCTCGTGGATGTGCTCCTCCCAGATATCGCCGGCCGCATACATATATTCGTCAGGCAGACCGAAGGTATCGACTGCCGTTTTGGACCAGCGGGAATAGTCGTATTTCATGTCGCACAGATAGACATATGTCCCGTCTGCGATCAGGTTAAATGCCTCGAACAGATCGTCTAACTGCTGTTTGCGTTTTGCGGTGATTGAACGTCCCATGTATCTCCCTCGTCTTAAGATCAGCTGATACATTTTATACTATACAACAAAATGGGCGATTTGTCTTTTGTTTTTTTGAAAAATGAGAGGTTTACTTGACTTGCATCCTTGTGGTATATTATTTCATATATGCATCCACGGGGTGTGTAACGGGGGAATGGACAGTATGTGGGAAGATTATCGCGAACGATGGAACGAGGGCGGCCGGCTATTTACAAACCGTTTTGCCAAGCTAAGCGAGATGAATTACAAGCGCTTTTACCGGTGCATGTGTCTTTGTGCATTTGCTTACGGGGTGTTGCTTCTGTTTACGTTCTGCGGCTACAATTATGAGCTTGGGGCGTCGGACGTCCTGCTGATGCCGGTGTTAGTGCTTCTTATCTTCTATGCGGGCAAGTTTTCCCAAATGGAGCTGCATCCGCAGGTCAGGCGCTTTTTGCCGCTGGCGGGATATGCTGTTTTTTTCCTGGCCGTAAGCGTTTTTGACTGGCTGTCGGCGCAAAAGGGCGGGAAAGTTCAGTTTTTCCCGATGCTGCTTATTTTGTTCGCGGCGCTGTACGTGGACCGGGCCGTGGTGATCTTTGTATATCTGGTGATATGTGCCGCGATGAATGTTGCGGTCTGCGCATGTTTCGCGCCGCAGTTCGCGGGGCATGCCCTTTCGGCTGATATCGCGGCGGTGGTAATGGCCATTGGTCTGTACTGGGCGGTGATCGGGATTTACACGGATGACCTGATCCATAACCGCGCGTTAGAGGAAAAGAGCAGCCGGGACCTTTTGACCGGTCTGTTCAATAAGGTTTCGACAGAGACGCGGATCCGCGAATACCTGGCGAAAGGCCGGGAAGGCACGTACTGTGCGCTTGTGGTGATGGATTTTGACAATTTCAAATCGGTCAACGACACCTACGGCCATCAGATCGGGGATGAGGCGCTGAAGCGGTTCGGAGAGATCCTGCGCAGCAATTTCCGCAATCTGGACATCTTAGGACGGATGGGTGGCGATGAATTTATGCTTCTTTTGAAGGAGCCGGTGACGGAAGAATACATCGTCCGTGCCTGCAACCAGGTGGAGATGGATCTGGCGACCTCGCATTTCGGCAACGCGAAGGGCTTTACGTGCAGTATCGGGGTGGTGATGGACCGGCTCGGATTTTCGTTTGACAACCTCTACCGGCTGGCGGACGATGCCTTATACGAGGCGAAGGCGCGCGGCAAGGCGTGCTATGTCTTATGGCAGTCGAAGCGGATCATTCCGCCGGATCGTCTTGCGATCTATATCGCCACGGCGAACCGCAAAAAAGCCGACCGCATCCGAAGCATTTGCGGGAACGGATACATATATTACAGCAGCAATGAGATATCGAAGGCGTTAAACGAGATCAGTCTCTACGGGGAGAGTCTGGAGACGGTTTTCCTTGACTATGAGATGGGCGGTATGACAAAGGAGCAGATTGAGGCTTATATGGCGTCGCGCCCGCTGTTTCAGACGCTGCCGGTGCATGATATTGACGTTGAGATCGATGATCTTCATTTAGAAGGAGCAAAAGGATGATCATTCTGACCGGACTCGGCAATCCGGGGTTCAAATACCGGCATACGCGGCACAACGCCGGCTTTGAGGCGATCGATGTGATCGCGAAGCATTACAATGTCCGCATCGACAAAAAGGGGCGCAAGTCGCTATACGGTGAAGCGAAGATCGCCGGAGAAAAGGTGATCCTTGTAAAGCCGCAGACCTATATGAACGCAAGCGGTGAATCCGTTTGTGAATGGGTCAGGTTTTACCAGGTCGATCCGGCAAAGGAGCTTATCGTGATATCCGATGATGTCGCCCTTGCTCCCGGGAATATGCGCATCCGGAAGAAGGGTTCCGCCGGCGGCCACAACGGGTTAAAGAGCATCATCCGTGATATCGGGACGGAAGAGTTTTTGCGGATCCGGCTTGGTGTCGGCTCACCGGAGCCGGGCGATGATATGATCGGACATGTCCTGCGGAAGCCCCGCCGCGAGGACCGGCAGAAGCTGATCGAGGTTTACGGGCGGTGCATCGGCGCCGCGGAGCTTTTGATCCGGGGGAACGTCGATCAGGCAATGAACGAATACAACGCAAAGAAAGGGTAAATGTTTCATATGGACGGAAAGAAAGACCAAAAGGCAACCTCGAAGAAGAACATCATGATCATGGGCTACGCCATAGCCATCGTGCTCGTCATTATGGCGTGGATCTCCTTTTTCTCCGGCAGTAGGGGAACGAAGGACGATATGCCCAAAACGGACGAAGAGCGCGTGACGGTAGAAGACGAAGCGCCCGCGGTCGAGATCTTGCACAGCGGCGATTATGATTACTATGAGGATGAGACCGGCGTTGCGATCGTATCCTACAGCGGCAGCGATACCGAGCTTGTCATTCCTTCAGAGATCGAGGGGAAGAATGTATACAAGATCGCGGATGCGGCGCTTGCGAATCATCCCGAATTTAAAAAGGTGACGATCCCGGGGAACATCATCTGGATCGGTGCGAGCGCTTTTTACGGAGACAGCGGGATCGAGGAGCTTACGATCGAGCCGGGAGTGGAAGAGGCGATCATCGGGTATTTTGCCTTTAACGAGTGTGACGGGTTAAAAGAGGTGACGATCCCGGGCAATTATCTGCAGATCGATACGAAGACGTTCGCGGACTGCGACGCTCTGGAGTATTTCAAATGGGAGGAGAATTCCAAGTCCGAACCGAACCAGCGGATGGGCGGGTTCGTTTTCGATAACTGCGGAAAGCTTTCCGAGGTACATCTGTCTTCCAGCGTCGGTCACATCGAGGATCCGAACGGGTATAAGAATTCGGACATTACGATCTACGCGCCGGAGGATTCGACGGCGATCAGGATCGCCAAAGAGAACGATATCAAATACGAGATTGAGGAAGCCGAAGAAGCTTCCGGGGAAGAGTAAGTCTTGTCTGTTTTTACCACACCGACCAAGGAGCTTACGGAGCTTGTCCATCTGCGCGAATCGATCGCGCATGCGCCGGCGGTCTTTGACCTGACCGGAGCGATCGACGCGGCCAAACCACATCTGTCTTTTTTGCTTCGGGACGAAAATGCCCCGGAGCTTATTATCTGTGCCGATGAGAATGCGGCAAAGGATTTTACGGAAGGGATGCGCCTTTTCGATGAAAACGTCCGCTATTTTCCGGCGAAGGATCTGCTGTTTTACCAATCGGATATTACCGGCAATACGCTGAATAAGGAGCGGATCGCCGCTCTTATGATGCTGGCAGAGGGGGAGGGCACGGTCGTTACGACGATCGATGCGCTGATGAACCGCATTCCGCCGAAGGAGCATTTTATCAGTGCCATTCTTACGATCAGCGAAGGGGATGTGATCGATCTTGCGCTCGTGCGAAAAAAGCTGGTGTATCTTGGGTACGAGCCGGTTAAGAGCGTGCGCGAATGCGGCGAGTTCGCCGTACGGGGCGGGATCATCGACATTTTTCCGTTAAATGAAGCGCACCCGTTCCGCATCGAATTGTGGGACGATGAGGTGGATTCCATCCGCACCTTTGATGCCGAGAGCCAGAAATCGATCGAAAAGGTAAAACGTGCGGTGATCCTGCCTGTGATCGAGGTGATCTTAGACGACGAAGCGGTCCCCGGTGGTCTTAAAAAAATGGAAGCGGATATGACGGCCGGTTACGAGAGGCTGCGGGCAGAGATGCGCACAGAGGAGGCGTACCGCTTAAAAAGCAGCTTCGAGCTGATCCGGGATCAGATCACGGAAGGGTTCTACGGGGAAGAGCTGGAAACGCTGCTGACCTATTTCTGTAAGGAGCCGGTGGGGCTTTTGGACTATCTGCCCGACGGTGCGCGGATCATTTATGACGAGATCGGGCGGATTGCGGAGCGGGCAAAGGTCGTGTATGCGGAGTTCGCCGACAGCATCCTGCGGCGGATTGAGGCGGGCTACGCGCTGCCGGGGGTGCAGGATATGCTGCTGGCGGATGAAGTGCTGTTCGGACAGCTTTCGAGACGGGGCGGCGTCATTTTATCCGCGCTTTCCGCGGCGAAGAGCCCGCTTAAGCCGAAGGCGCATTTTTATCTGCATATCGTATCGGTGACGGCGTTCAACCAGAGCTTCGACGCGTTTGTCAAAGAGCTTATGTCATATGCGAAGCAGAAGTACCGCATGGTCTTTTTTACAACATCACGGACAAGAGCCGGAAGGCTTTCGGAGGATCTGACCGAGCGGGGGATCCCGGCGTTTTTCTCCGAGGATGCGGAGCATCTGATCCACGAGGGAGAGATGATGATCACCCTCGGCAGCTTAAAAAGCGGATTTGCCTATCCCGACAGCCGGTGGGTATATATCAGCGAGAACGATCTGTTCGGCGAAAGTGCAAAGCGCCGCCGCAGGAAAAAGCGTTTTTCCGGGGAAAAGATCGCGAATTTCAGCGAGCTTCATGTCGGGGATTATGTCGTGCACGAGAACTATGGCCTCGGCATTTACCAGGGAATGGAGAAGATCGAGGTCGAGCATATCGCGAAGGATTATATCAAGATCGCCTATGCGAAGGGGTCGAATCTTTACATTCCCGCGACGCAGTGGGATGTGATCGGAAAGTATTCGAGTGTCGGTACGGCAAAGCCGAAGCTGGCGACGCTCGGCACTTCGGAGTGGAAGAATACGAAAGAGAGAGTGAAGACCGCGGTCGCGACCGTGGCGCACGATCTTGTAGAACTATATGCACAAAGGCAGCAGGAGACGGGCTACGTGTACGATAAGGATACGGTGTGGCAGAAGGAGTTCGAGGAAACGTTTCCCTATGAAGAGACCGAAAGCCAGCTGGCCGCCATCGAGGATGTCAAACGAGACATGGAAAGCCATAAGATCATGGACCGGCTGATCTGCGGCGATGTCGGCTACGGCAAAACGGAGATCGCGATCCGTGCGGCGTTCAAGGCGGTGCAGGAGGGCAAACAGGTCGTATACCTTTGCCCGACGACGATCCTTTGCAACCAGCATTACAATACCTTTTCCCAGCGGATGGCGGGCTACCCGGTCAACATCGGGATGTTAAGCCGCTTCCGTTCGACGGCGGAAAATAAGGAGACCGTACGCAAACTGAAAAAGGGTGAGATCGATATCGTGATCGGAACGCACCGCGCGCTGTCAAAGGACGTGGAATATAAGGATCTGGGGCTTCTTATCATCGACGAGGAGCAGCGCTTCGGCGTCAACCATAAGGAGCGCATCAAGCAGATGAAAAAGAATATCGACGTGATGAGCCTTTCCGCGACGCCGATCCCCCGGACGCTTCATATGAGCCTTGTCGGGATCCGGGATATGAGTGTCCTGGAGGAAGCGCCTTTAGAGCGGACGCCGATCCAGACCTATGTGTTTGAGAAAAATGACGAGATGATCCGCGAGGCGATCCTGCGTGAAATGTCGCGCGGCGGGCAGGTGTATTACGTCATCAACCGCATCCGTCAGATCGCGGATGTGGCGGCGGAGATCGAAAAGCTGGTGCCCGAAGCGGCCGTGGCATACGCGCACGGACAGATGTCGGAGAGCAGGCTGGAAAATATTATGAGCGATTTTATCAACCGTGAGATCGATGTGCTCGTGGCGACGACGATCATCGAGATCGGGCTTGATATCACGAACGTGAATACGATCATCATTCACGACGCGGATCAGCTGGGCTTATCGCAGCTCTATCAGCTTCGGGGCCGCGTCGGCAGGGGCAACCGGACGGCGTACGCGTTTCTGATGTACCGGCGCAACAAGCTGTTAAAAGAGGTGGCCGAGCGGCGGCTTTCGGCGATACGGGAGTTTACCGACCTGGGGAGCGGCTTTAAGATCGCGATGCGGGATCTGGAGATCCGCGGCGCGGGGACGCTTTTAGGCGCGGCACAGTCGGGGCATAT
>JAFSYD010000127.1 GCA_017443685.1 Lachnospiraceae bacterium
CGCAGGCAGCACCTTACGTGCGAGCCGTGCCAGCCACTTAACGAGGCAAGGTCGCAAGGCCGCGGGCGAGTGTAGTGAGGTGGTACGAGCATGAGCACTTAGACGGCGACGAGAATCACGAGGGTATTAGATATTGGCACAAAAGAAAACAGAAAACTTTAATACCGAAAAAACCGCCGTCGCACTTGCCTACACGCCCGGCGACGACGCGCCGAAGATCCTTGCGACCGGCAAGGGACATATGGCGGAGCGGATCATTGAGGAAGCGAAAGCGGCAGATGTGCCGTTTTACCAGGATTCCGCCCTTGCCGAGACACTTTCGAAGTTAGAGATCGGAGACGCGATCCCTCCGGAGCTGTACGAGGTCGTCGCGCAGATCCTTGTCTTTGTCGACGGGATGGATAAAGTGAAGCAGAAATTGGATGCGGCAGGCGCATTCGATCGCTGATGTTTTCGTCAGCCTGTATGTGGCTGCCGTGTTCGACAGCGGATATAAGCAGTCAGTCAGATCGTGTCGGAGCGGCATGACATGCAAGGAGAATAGCAGCATATGAAAAGAACCACTCGCGCTATCGGCAAAGAGTATGAAGATCTCGCGTGTGCATACCTGATCGAAAAAGGCTATACGATCGCCGAACGTAATTTTACGATGCGAGGCGGAGAAATAGACATCATAGCAAAGCAAAACGGAACAGTCGTGTTCGTGGAAGTCCGGTACCGTGCGGATGATAAGCATGGCAGCCCGTTAGAGACGGTGACGGCCCATAAGCAGCGCAGAATATGCAGGACCGCGCAGTTTTATCTGCTGCGGCACGGGTATCCCGGGAATGTGAATATCCGCTTTGATGTGATCGCGGTCACGGGAGAAAAGGCATCGCATATTGAGAATGCTTTCGAATTTGCATTTTAACTGCAGTTCGAAAAGCTGCGGCAAAAGCATATCAAAACACATCAAAACACATGCAGTACAAGAGAAATGAGTTCATAGCACAATGTCAAATCAAAAATTAACATCTCATACGATCCGATCCGTATCTCCGGATTCCCCTGCCGAAACAGCCGGTATCCAAGCGGGCGACATTTTGGTCGCCGTCGGAGGGAAGCCGCTCATAGATATTTTCGATTACCATTATCTGACCGACGAAGAGGAGCTGGCCGTTACTGTCGAACGGGATGGCCAGCCGATCACCTTTTCCGTGGAAAAGGAATACGGTGAGGACTTAGGGCTTTCTTTTGCGAGCGGCCTTTTGGACGATTACCGTTCCTGTCGGAACGCCTGCGTCTTCTGTTTTATCGATCAGATGCCGCCCGGCATGCGGGATACGCTTTATTTCAAGGACGACGATACGCGTCTTTCTTTTTTGCAGGGGAATTATGTGACGCTGACGAATATGTCGGACGAAGAACTCGACCGCATCATATCTTATCGTCTTGCACCCATCAACATTTCGGTTCAGGCGACGGAGCCCGAGTTGCGGTGTAAGCTTCTGCACAACCGTTTTGCCGGGGATATTCTGGAAAAAATGCAAAAGATCGCTGACGCCGACCTTTTGATGAACGCGCAGATCGTACTCTGCAAGGGTTTAAACGACGGAGCGCACCTCGATAAAAGCATCGAAGACCTGCTTGCCCTTGCCCCGCAATTACAGAGCGTGTCGGTCGTTCCGGTAGGGTTAACCAAATTTCGTGAAGGGCTTTATCCTTTGGAGCCTTTTGCCAAAGACGACGCCCTTGCCGTGCTGTCACAGATCGAGCACTGGCAGAGAAAGGCACTTGTTAAAACGGGATTGCATTTTATCCATGCATCGGATGAATGGTATCTTTTGGCCGAACGTCCGCTTCCGGCGGCGGAGACTTACGACGATTATGTGCAGCTTGAAAACGGCGTCGGGATGATGAGGCTGATGACGGAGGAATTTACCGAGGCGCTTTCCCATATGCGCCGTCATCCGTTTTTGAAGCGCAAAAAGACGGTCGCCTGCGGCGTCCTGCCCGCTGCGTTTATGAAGGATCTGACCGGTCTTTTGCGTAAAAAATGCCCGAGGCTTCGCGTTCAGATCTGTCCCATTGTCAATCATTTTTTCGGGGAGAGCATTACGGTGTCGGGGCTTGTGACGGGACGCGACCTCATCGAGCAGCTGAAAAATAAGGATCTGGGACATTCGCTTCTCATTCCGAGCAATATGCTTCGAGCGGACAGCGAGGTTTTTTTGGACGATGTGACCGTGGATGATGTAAGGAAATCTTTACAAGTTCGGGTGGATATTGTAAAATCAAGCGGAAACGATTTTTTGAAAGCATTGGTGCGAGGATAATATATGAAACCGGTGGTAGCAATCGTCGGTCGTCCGAATGTCGGCAAATCCACGCTGTTCAACGCCCTGGCGGGAGAACGTATCGCGATAGTGAAGGATACGCCCGGCGTAACGCGGGACCGGATCTACGCGGATGTGTCATGGCTTTCTCATAATTTTACATTGATCGACACCGGCGGGATAGAGCCGGACTCGAAGGATGTGATCTTAAGCCAGATGCGCGCGCAGGCGGAAATAGCGATCGAGACGGCAGACGTCATTTTGTTTTTGGTAGACGCGAAGCAGGGGCTTGTGGATGCGGATGATAAAGTAGCAAATATGCTGCGCCGCGCGGCAAAGCCGATCATGCTGATCGTGAATAAGGTGGATACGTTTGACAACGGAACCCCTGAGATATATGAGTTTTACAATTTAGGGCTCGGGGATCCGATTCCGGTGTCCGCTTCGTCGCGGCTCGGTATCGGTGATATGCTCGACAAGGTTGTGGAGCAGTTCCCGCAGCAGGTGTCAGAGGATGAGGAAGACGATACACCGCGCGTTGCGATCGTCGGCAAACCGAACGTAGGTAAATCCTCCCTTGTGAACCGTCTGCTGGGTGAGGAGAGGGTGCTGGTGTCGGATATCGCCGGGACGACGCGGGATGCGGTCGATTC
>JAFSYD010000128.1 GCA_017443685.1 Lachnospiraceae bacterium
ATCGACAACGGTACGGTCAAGCTCGGTCTCCTCACCGGTCATGACCAGCTCCATCGGCTTATTCAGCTTACGCGACAGATCACGGATCATACGCGGGAACTTATTAACGGTGCTTTCGATCGGAACCATTCGAACCTTCATAACCGATTCATGAAGGCTCGTCGCCACACGCTCTAAGTACTCGACCTGCTCATGCAGGAACTGACTTCCCGCTCCGGAGTCGCTCTTCGTATCTGCCGTAGAGGTGATCGACACAATGGAGTTCTTCGCGATGATAAGCTCGGACACCTGGTTCATCAAAGCGTCCAGCTTCTCAATATCCACGCGCACCGTGCGGCTCGTAACCGGCTTGTTCGCTGCCTTCTTATTCGCTGCCGCCTGCTTGGCCGATGCCTTTGACGGCGCTGCCTCCGCTTTCGGTGCGGGCGCCGGTGCCGGTGCTGCCGCTGCCTGCGGCGCCGGTGCCGGTGCCGGAGACGGCGCTGCCTGCGGTGCCGGTGCTTCTTCTTTCTTCTCGTCATACATATCCCAGGTGACCTTGCCGGCTTCGACCGATTCGATCTCCGATACCGCCTGTACGGCTTCCTTGATCGCGTCAAGATCATCCGTATTCGAAGAAATGACCGTATTGAACGTGAATTCGAATTTCTCGTCTTCTATATCCTGGGAATTGGGATCATAAACCACGATCTCACCGAAATCTTCCATTGCCTTGAACGCAAGGAAGGCACGAGCTGCCTTTAACAGACATTCGTGGCTGATATGAACGGTAAAGCCGAACAGATTCAGACCGCTGTCCGCAGCCTCCTTCAGCTTTCCTTTTCCTTCATCATCGATCGTAAGATGCTTATACTGCTCTGCCGCCTCCGCGCCTGCTGCGTCTGCTGCCGCAGCCGGTGCTGCCTCTGCCGGCGCACTCTCTGCCGGAGCGGAATCGCCGCCTGCCGCATCGCCGCCGCCGGAAGCAACAAAATCGTTGATCCGCTGAATCAACGCCGCATTATCCTCCGAACCTTCGTCCGAAGTCTCTTTTACCGAATTCAAATATCCTTCGATCGCGTCCAGACAGTCGAACATAATATCAACGAGCGTACTATTGACCTTGATCGTATCGTTACGCACTTCGGAGAACAGATTTTCCATGTCGTGCGTTAAGGTCTGCATCTTCTTGAAACCCATCGTACCCGCCATACCCTTTAACGAGTGGGCCGCGCGGAAAATCTCGTTGATCGTGTCCTTGTTCTCCGGCTCGTTCTCCAAGATCATGATGTTGTCGCTCAAGGTTTGGATATGTTCATCCGTTTCTTCAACGAAAATATCGAGATACTGACTTACATCCATAATTATACCCCCAGTTTCTTAGTGATGGATTTGGAAATTTCCGTGATCGGCAAAGATTCGTTGGACAGTCCCGCCTGATCGGCAGCCTTCGGCATACCGTATACCACACAGGTCTCCTCACTTTGCGTCACCACGTACAGATCCTTTGCCTTCTTAAGCGAAGTAATTCCCTTCGTGCCGTCCGCCCCCATTCCGGTGAGTACCGCACAGATGATGTGATCGGCGCTGACCTTCTTTAAAGACTCGTACATCACGTCCGCACACGGCCTTAGATTGTTGACCGGCGGATCGTCATATACGCGGCAGCACATTTTCCCCTGCGCATTGTCGACGATCTGTAAATGCCTGCCGCCCGGCGCGATGTAGACCACGTTGGGCTTTAAGACTTCTCCCTCTTCCGCCTCCTTGACGGTCAGATTCGACTGTGCGTTAATGCGTTCTGCCAATGATGCGGTAAACCCCTTCGGCATATGCTGGACGATCACCATCGGAACACCGATGTTCTTCGGGAACATCGGAAGCAGCGTATGCAGTGCCTGCGGTCCGCCTGTCGAGCTCGCGATCGCGACAAGCGAATACTTCCCCTTGTAATTCGACGGCTCACAAAGCTTAACGGTATGCGAGCCCCCTGCATGGGAAGATAACGTACGGTCTGCCAATGTCTTCGGCGGTGTCATCCGCCTCGCTACTACCGGTGATGGTGCTTTCGCAACCCGATCTCCCGATAAATATGCCGGTTTACTCACTGACTTGTCCTTTACTGCGAACCGTATGGCATGTACCAGACGATCCGTAAACTCACTTCTCTGTTCCGGTGTCAAACGGAACGGCCGCGACAGATAATCCACCGCACCAAGCTCAATCGCCCGTGCCTGCATGGCTGCATCCGCGCCAACGACCGACCCGATCGCAATAACAGGCGTCTTGATCTTCTCGCTCTTGAGCCTTTGCAGCAGATTCTCCCCGGTCAGCTTCGGCATCTCCAAGTTCAGCGTCACCGCATCAAAAGAACCCTTCGTTATGCGATTATAGGCCATTTCGCCGTCCATACACGGCTCAACGGCTTGAAAGTTCTGTACGGAATTGATTATATCACACATTAGCTTTCGCATAAGTGCAGAGTTATCCGCTACTAAAATATTATACATCTATACCCCCATCTTTTTCTTGCGCAGCATCCGCTCCGTTTCAAAAATGAAACGGATGATGAGTTCCTGACACCGCGAATCCTTGTATTGCAGCTTCACACGGTAAGAATGCCTGCGATCCCCTTCGGGAAGCTGCGTCTCTCCGATGATCTCTCCGATCAGGTTGATGCTGTTTTTTATTCCCTTAGCTTCTATGTCAAAATGCAGCAACAGATAATGGATGTCCGACAGATCATCGTTCGTTAGAAAACGTATCCCTCCTCCGCTAATGTTAAGGATCGTGCCGCGTCCCGAACGGGGCGGATGTTCGGGATCCTCGTTCATCAGTCCCGTGATCTCCGCCATTTTCTGAAGCTCACCCGCCCGCTCGTCAAGCTCGACGTAGACAAGATCCATCATACAGTCAAGTCGATAATACTCCCGCCTCTGGAATTTATCAAGACCGGTCGTCAATTTCACCTGCAAAAGATAAAAATTATCCCGTCGGACGCGTCCTAAGATCTCCACATCGGCTTTTTTTAAACCGTTTTCCGTTGTAAAGACCATCTCATATCGAAGGCCCATCGGGATCAGAACCATCCGCCCGGCACGCATCGGCATCGTGATCTCTAACGTTCCGTCCGGCAAAACGTCGTGAATGCTGCTGACGTAATGCCCGTTTTCCGCCTCCGAATATCCCTCGCGGCTGGCCGCCTGTACGGTGCGGATATCAATTTTCGTCCCTGGTCGGAGCATATGGTTCGCCATTTCATTCCCCCTGCGTTATCCCCGTCTTAAAAAGCTGTTAAACAATTGCGTGATCCCCCAACGCGCCGTCGTATTCGGCGCAGCGCTTTCATTCAGAAGCGTATCCGTCAATGCCGAAAACGCCCTTGAAGCGTGTGCGTTCGGCGATGTGATCGATATGATCTGCTGGCTGCGGACAGCTTTTTCCAAAGCCGCGTCCATCGGTACCATCCCGAGGTAGGAAAGCCGGCCGTTCAAAAATCTGGATACCACCGAGCTCAGCTTCTCATAGACCGCACTCGCCTCCTCCTCCGAGGTCACCTTGTTCGCGACAAGATAAATACTCGTCTGCTGCGGATGGAAGGTCGGATTCTTGTAAAGTGTTTTTACCAGCGAATACGAATCCGTCAGCGAGCTCGGCTCCGGCGTCGATACAAGGAGCACCTCCGGGCTTGCCAAAACAAAATCCATCACGCTTTCCGACACGCCCGCGCCGGTATCGATCAACAGGATATCCGCAAGCAGATTCAGCTGGGACAGCTTTCCGACTAGCCCGTCGAGCTGATCGTGGGTTAAGTCGTTTAATCCGACGATCCCGGAGCCGCCCGAAATAAAGCCGATTCCCTCCGGCCCTTCCGAAATGATCTCGTTGATCGCCATATTCCCGTAAATCACGTCACTTAGATTATGCTTCGGAAGCGTGCCGAACATCACCTCGACATTTGCAAGGCCAAAATCCGCGTCAAAAATGATCACACGCTTCCCGCGCTTTCGAAACTGCACGGCCAGGTTAACCGCCATATTGGACTTTCCGACACCGCCTTTGCCGCTTGTGATCGTGATCACACGCGCATTTTGGATATTGTTCTGGTTATGAAGTTTTACAATGTTGCGCAGCTGCTGTGCCTGATCCATCACTGACCTCCCAACAACTGCTTAACAAGGTTCTGCGTGTCAATGACGGCAAAATCACCGGGCACCACCTGTCCGTTCGTGACATAGGAAAGCGCCTTGTTCGCATATTGTCTGATATTATATATATTGCCGTAAGCATTCGTCTCATCGAGCTTGGTAAAGATCAGATCGAAATCCGTAAAATCCTTATACGAATCCACGATCGCCTTAAGATCCACATATTTCGTCGTCGCCGAAAGCACCAGGTAGATCGACGTGTCATATTTGCTGTCCACCTGTTCTAAGAGAGTGCGGATCACCGTCTTCTGCTCCTCGTTGCGATAGGAAAAACCGAACGTATCCACAAGGATCAGATCGTTTTTGCGGTATTTTTTGATGAGCTCGTTAATGTCATTCCCCTCAAAGTAGGTCTCGGTCGTGATATTAAGTATGTTCGCGTATTCCCGCAGCTGGTCCTCCGCCTTGATCCGATAGGTATCCGCCGTTAAAAAGGCTACGTTGCGATTTTCCGTCACTTTAAAATGCGCCGCGATCTTCGCTAAGGTCGTCGTCTTGCCGACGCCGGTAGGGCCGACGAAAAAGACCACCTTCGGACGGTTCGCCCCCAGAACGATCGGGTTCGGCCGGCCGAGCTTTAATACCATCTTCTGATAGACGCTTGAGATCAGCATCTCGGTATTCGTACCCGGAAGCATAATACTGTCGATATCATTTAAAATATCATTCACGTACCGCTCATCCACCTCGTTGCCAAGCAGCGTGTTATAGAGCATCTTGATCACGCCGTAATGCGAACTTACGGGCTTTGGCGGCTCGGGCCTGGCATCCTGGGGTTCCATATCCAGCCGCGGAAGCGGGATGGTATCCATGATCCCGCGACGGGGTGCTGTCGGACGCAGCTGCTCGTCCTTTGTAAGTGCCTGCCTGCCGGACTGACTGTACTCCGCCGAATGCGCCGGATCCCGGTATTTGATGATCGTCGCGTTCTTATCGTAGGTCCCGACCTGTGAGATCGGCGGCGTTTTGGCCTGGGAGATCACCTCTCCCACCTCACGAAAGACACTTTTTAAATCCTCATTCTTCGCTCCCGGCAGGATCGCTTCATCTGCCCGGGGCTCCGACGGCTGCACCGCGGACCGGGCCGTTTTGAGCGTATCCTCATTCGCAATGGCGGAAAAGCGGTGATTCTCCTCCTTTTGCCGCAACGCGGGCGCCGGCTGTCTGGGCGGAAGCACCGTCCGTTCCATGGAATCGTCCTCGATCGCGGCCGTCACACGATAGGTATGCTTTTTAAAGATGCCAAAAAAACCGGGGGCGTTCACTTCTTTTACATTCAAAATGACCGGTTCGCCGCCGAGCTCTTCTTTTGCCCTTGCAATCGCTTCTTCTTCTGTCTTCCCTTCGTATGTATTGATCTTCATAGGTTACCGTTTATCAATATATCATTCGTTATGCCGTGATCATACCGACGGATTCGATCACCACGTTCGGCTCCAGCTCATTAAAGGATACCACGACAAGATCCGCAAAATAATCCTCCGTCAGCTTCTTAAAGTACATACGGACGATCGGCGAACATACGACGATAGGATTCATCCCGAGCTCTTCCAGCTTCGCGGTCTCCTGCTGCGTCGATTCCACGATCCGGTTGATCCGTTCGGGTGCCAAAGTCAGGTAAGCACCTGCCTCGGTCTGCTTGATCGATGACATGATCTCCTTCTCCAGTTCCGGACTTACCGTCACTACCTGGTTCTTCACACCGTCACCGGTCATAAAATACCGGCCCGAAATCGCACGCTTTAAGCCCGTGCGCACGTATTCGGTCAAAATGTCCGTATCGTGCGTCGTCGTTGCATGGTCTGCCAATATTTCAAAGATGGAAAGCAGATCGCGGATGGAAATCCCCTCGGTAAGCAGGTTCTGCAATACCTTCTGGATATCGCCGAGACCAAGCAGGTTCGGCGTAAGCTCGTCCACGAGTACCGGATTCGTCTCTTTTAAGTTGTTGACCAGATTCTGGACATCCTGTCTCGTCAAAAGCTCCGCTATGTGGCGTCTGACAACCTCGGTCAAATGCGTCGCGATGATCGACGGCGGATCTACAACCGTATAACCGAGACTCTCCGCACGCTCACGCTGCCCCTCGGTGATCCACAGTGCCGGCAGATGGAAGGACGGCTCCTCGGTACGGATACCGACGATCTCCTCCTCCACATAGCCCGGGTTC
>JAFSYD010000129.1 GCA_017443685.1 Lachnospiraceae bacterium
CGTTTCGTCGCGCAGGATCATCGCATAGTGCAGCGGCGTAAGTCCCAGCGCATCCACCACGCCGACATCCGACGTGCCAAGCGCGGCATGGGAAAGCAGCTTCTCATACACTTCTGCCATCTTTTCATTTTTATATTTGGCAAGGAAACCGCACAAAAGCCAGAATTCCTCGGTGGCAAGATCCTGTGCAACGAGCGACAGAAGGGCATCGTAATACTCCTTGTCGTCAAGCCGGATACAAAGGAAGCAAAGGATCATACACTCGCCCTTCGTAAGGCGTGCTTTCTTTTTCAGATTAATGTATGACGGGATCAGCGACTGCGTCATATAAAACGCGGCCGCATTCGAAATATCGGCGATATAGTCCGCATAAAACTCGTTCTCCGGACGGCGCAGCTTTGCTAAAAGCTCATCGGATACCGCATCCCCGAGACTCTCGATATAGCGGAAATACTCCCCCTCGTCACAGAGGCGGTAGAGATGCTTCGCCTTCGCATACACCACTTCCGCGGTAAAAAAAGAATACCCCGCGATCTGCTCTAAGAGCATCGCGTAACGGTCTGTTAAAATACCGTTCTCGGCAAACGACGCATTGACCTTCCCCAACATCCAGCCGATGGTGCGTTCAAAATCATGCCGCGCCTTTTTATCGGACGCAACAAGCACCCGCTGCAGATTGCATAACAGCTGCACCAGCTCCTGGCCTGTCGTATCCCGCGGCGCCACCGTCCGCCCGAAGATCTTGCGCTCACCCTTTTCCGACAGCAGATGGACGTTGTCGTTGGCATTCTCCTGAAAGATCATATACTTGCAGATATCGGATAACGGCAGTCGGTTGTCACTCCCCCAATCCTTATGGGACGGATGAAAATAGATCGCTTCATCGGTGATGATCGTGCCGCTCCCTTCCATACGGAACGAAAAGAACGATCCGCTGTAAGCATACACCAGCAGATGCTCCCCTTCCGCGATCCCGTAATCCGCAAGGTACTCATCCACATTATTCAGTTGTGCAAAATCAAAAATCAGACGATGGAAATCCCCTGCTTCCGCCGTCAAAATATCTTCGAATTGCTGCATTCCCCGATAAACCTCTTCCCCGTGCCTTTCCGTCACAAAAGCTCGTCCAGCGTGCTTCCGTACGGCGGTAAAAACTCATAAACGAAATCCTTGACCTCCGGCAGCTCATCCATCAATGCATCGAGTGTCTTCCTCGTACTCTTTTCCGCGGTGCGAAACTCCGTGTTGCCCGACTTTTCCTCCTCGATGCACTTGATCAGCGCCGAGATCTTATCCGCCGCTTTTACCAGCCGGCGCATATACTGCTCTTCCTCGGAATCGCCGGCTTTGAAGATCTCCTCATACACCGTGCGCATCTCCGACGGAAGCTCGTTTAACAGCTTGTACTCCGCAATTTTCTCCACGTCCTTGTATGCGCTTTGAATTTCGGAATTATAGTATTTTACCGGCGTCGGCATATCCCCCGTGATGATCTCCGACGCGTCATGATATAATCCGATCAGCGCCGCCTTGTTCGCGTCCAGGCTCTTCCCGTAGCGCTCGTTTGCCAGCACGCAAAGCGCATGGGACAGCATCGCCACCTCAAGCGAATGCTCGGACAGCGTCTCGGCGCGGGAATTACGCATCAGCGCCCATCGCTCGATGTATTTCATTCTGGATATGGTTGCGAAAAAATTGTGTGTCATGGAACCCCCTTTTTGATAACCCGTGTATCTTTTAGTATAAGTGATTTCCTTGCCGATAACAAGACAGATGTGATATAATATTACAAAAGTATTTTTAGGGAAAAGGAGGCAATTATGACATCAGAAAAAGAATTAAATGTGAATTTGTTAGAGCGTCTCAATTTAATTGAACGAATCGAAGCAATCATTGATGATGGTGGTGATCTCGAAGCGGTCAAGCGCCA
>JAFSYD010000130.1 GCA_017443685.1 Lachnospiraceae bacterium
AAATGTATGAGAAAGAGAACTTCCATGGCGCTTTCGGCGCTTCTTATGTCAGTATCCCTGATGATGTCTGCATGCGGACAGAATCCGGACACGGTAGGTGCCGCTGCCGGTTCGATTGAAACCACCGAGACGGCTGACAATGAGTCAAAAGATGCTGTGACGTATGAAGCGTCCGGCGATAACGAGCATGCGCTCGCGGCCGACGGAGAGACGGTATCCTACGACAACATCATCGTAAACCAGACCGGTAACGGCGATGGCGACGAAGCAGATTTTTACGGAGAAAATGCAGCCGTTTTCGCAACGAACAAGGCGGATATGACGATCAAAAATGCGACGATTACTTCGGACGGATCGCATGCAAATGCGGTATTTTCGTATGGGGAAGGGACGAAGCTTGCGATCTCTGATTCCACCATTCATACGACATCAAACAACTCCGGCGGTATCATGGTGACCGGCGGCGGATCACTTGATGCAGATAACCTGACGGTTGATACGAAGGGCGGTTCCAGTGCACCGATCCGAAGCGACAGAGGCGGCGGGACCATGAATGTAACGGGCGGAACATACTCGAGCTACGGCAAGGGCTCTCCTGCAGTATATTCCACGGCAGATATCAACGTATCCAATGCAACTTTGTATGCCGATGTTTCGGAGGGTATCGTTGTGGAAGGCGCAAATTCCGTCACCTTAAATGATGTGGATGTGACTGCAAAGCATACCGCGCATAACAGCGATAAGTCCGATCATTACCAGGCGGTTATGATCTATCAGTCCATGTCGGGCGATGCGGACGAAGGGAAAGCTTCCTTTAACATGAAAGGCGGCAGCCTGACATCGCAAAACGGTGGTCTGTTCTTTGTAAACAATACAGTGGCAATGATCGGTCTGGAAGACGTAAAAATGACAAATGCGTCAGATGACCTTCTGACAGTCGCAGCAGCGGGCTGGGGCAAGGAAGGTTCAAACGGCGGTCAGGTTACGCTGAATGCGGTCAAGCAGGATCTTGACGGTGTCATCACGGTAGATGACATTTCGACGCTGAACCTCCTCCTTGGAAAGGACAGCAATTTCAGCGGTTCTGTCGACGGCAAGGGCGAAGTGTATGTGGAACTGAAAGACGGGGCAAAATGGGTCCTGACGGGCGATTCTGCGATCTCGTCTCTTACATGTGACGCGGATTCCATCGATCTGAACGGCTTTACGCTTACCGTGGACGGCAAAGAATATGAGGCCGGAACGGCATCGACGGGCACACGGATCGAAGTGAAGGAGACCCGGGGAAAAGGCACCCATCCGGAGAAGCCGGGCGGCGATGGTGCCGGAAAGCCTGACGGCGGCCCGAACGGCAATCCGCCTGAAGGACAGGGAGGAAACCCTCCTGAAAAGCCGGACGGCAATCCTCCCGAAAAGCCGGAAGGAGCACCGGATGGAAATCCGCCCGAAAAGCCAAGCGGCAACCCGCCCGCAAAGCCGGGAGAAAGTGAATAGGCATGAAGATCATCAATCTGTGTGATACACTGAAATGCAGCGATACAACTGCGGCGGTCCGATTCTTTTCGGACGGCCGCAGCATGAGCGTTACGGAAAACCTGATCCGGGAGCATACGATCGCGGTTTATACGGATGGGGTGCTTGCGATGGAGATTGCCTGCACAGCGACGGCGCTTCCGGAACTTGTTGTGGGGCGCCTTTTTACGGAAGGCAGGATCAGCGGGGCAGCTGAGATCGAATCGCTTACGATCGGAGAAAACGGTGAAAGGACCGATGTGACTTTGCGATCTGCAAAAGCGCCCGCGGCCGTGGACGAGCGGGAACCGCTTTCGACAGCTTTTGACAAGGATGCTCTATTTGCGCTTCTTAAGAAAGCGGGCGAAGAGCTTCCGCTCCATAAACTGACGCATGCCGCGCACGGTGCGCTTCTAATGGATGTGACAGGCGCGTCATATGCTGCGGAGGATATCGGCAGGCACAATGCGATCGACAAGGTCATCGGGCATCTTCTCATTGAAGGATACGATCCGAAGAAGTGCCTGATCTATACGACGGGCCGTGTGCCGCTTGATTCGGTGAACAAAGCGATCCGCGCCGGTGTGGCGGCGATCGTATCCAAGGCCGATCCGACGGCGGAGACTGTGCGGGCTGCGCATGATGCCGGCCTTTGCCTTGTTTGCAGAGCAAGGAGCGATTCGTTCGATCTGTATGATTGATCACGGAAGCATTGACGGGACTTCCAAATCCCTTTACACTTGATAAAGGGGCGGATGTCCCGTTTGGAGATGCGATATGAAACGATATGCTAAATACATCAAGCCTTACAAGGCTTATTTTATTTTAGGGCCGATCTTTATGCTCACCGAAGTGGCGGG
>JAFSYD010000131.1 GCA_017443685.1 Lachnospiraceae bacterium
ACTGTCCCGCGAACGAAGTGATAGATGTTTTTCTGAAATCTATTGATTTTGTAGAAAAACACTATGCAGAGTAGTGGCTGACAGCACTGGCATCCGGACGGACAGAGAAAGTCAAATATTACTTGCGGTAATATAGGAGAGATATCATGATGAAAATGATCGCAGCCGTGGACGCAAAATGGGCGATCGGCAACAAAGGAAAGCTTCTGATCAGCATTCCGCAGGATATGAAGCACTTCCGGGCGCATACCCTTGGCAAGACGGTGGTCATGGGACGTAAGACCTTAGAGAGCTTCCCGAACCAAAAGCCCCTGCCGGATCGCGACAACATCGTTCTGACGCGCAACCCGCGGTATGAAGTCAAAGGCGCGGCTGTCGCC
The DNA here is from genome assembly GCA_017443685.1 of Lachnospiraceae bacterium. Taxonomy (GTDB): domain Bacteria; phylum Bacillota; class Clostridia; order Lachnospirales; family Lachnospiraceae; genus RGIG4930. The sequence continues at coordinate 381 of JAFSYD010000131.1, forward strand.
TCGGACATCGATGAACTGTTTCGTATTCTCCGAAGCGGCAGTGCAGATGCCAGGGCGCAAAGGACAGCGGGAAAAGGGCAGTCAGATGAGACCGATGCAGGGGGAACGCTTTTGCAGGATACCGACGATGTCTACGTGATCGGGGGAGAAACGATCTACCGGCAGCTTCTGCCGTATTGCGACACCGCCTATATCACGAAAATAGACTATGCATACGAAGCAGACGCCTATTTTCCCAACCTTGACGAGGATCCGGAATGGGAACTGGCAGATGAAAGTGACGAAGAGACCTACTTCAACGTCTGTTACACATTCTGCACCTACCGGAGGAAGGCAGAGAAAGTGTAACGGTTCTTTAGGCATAACAGACGCAAAGCATGACCGGTGCCAAACGAAACAGCCCCTGTGTGGAACTGTTCCGGAGGGAACCGTTCAAAAAAAGGTTAGCATATATCTGTACACGGTGCAGTATGAGGATAAAATAACATGGACATTACCGGCAAAAAATTATTTGTTAAAGCCCTGCAGGAGGAAGGCGTTGATACCCTCTTCGCTTATCCCGGCGGATATGTCACCGACATCCTGGACGAATTATATAAGACCGAAAGCATCCGCATCGTTCTTCCCCGCCACGAGCAGGCGCTTGTGCATGAGGCGGAGGGCTATGCACGCGCCACCGGAAAGCCCGGCGTGTGCTTAGTGACCAGCGGTCCGGGGGCGACGAATACGATCACGGCCATCACCGATGCGCACTATGATTCGATCCCGCTTATCGTGGTGACCGGACAGGTGACGCAGGCGCTGATCGGCAACGACGCGTTCCAGGAGGTCGATATCGTCGGCATGACGCGCGGCGTTGTCAAATACGGCGTGACCGTGCGGGATCGCAAGGAGCTCGGCAAAAGGCTTAAGATGGCGTTTCACATCGCAACCTCGGGCAAGCCGGGGCCGGTGCTTATCGATTTTCCGAAGGATGTCCAGCTGGCAAGCGGGCCGGCGGAGTATCCGGGTGAAGTACATATCCGCGGCTACAAGCCGAACGAGAGTGTTCACGTCGGCCAGTTAAAAAAGGCCTACAAGCTTCTGCGTACCGCAAAGCACCCGGTCATTTTAGCGGGCGGGGGCGTACATCTGGCCGGTGCCGAAGAAGAGCTGCGGCAGTTCGCCGAAACGATGCATATCCCGGTAGTAACGACGATCATGGGAAAAGGTGTCTTAGAAGAGGATCATCCGCTCTACGTCGGCAATTCCGGAATGCACGGAAGGTTTTCCGCGAATACGGCAGTTGGCGAGTGCGATGTGCTGTTTTCGATCGGGACGCGGTTCAATGACCGTATCACCGGCGACTTAAATGAATTTGCGCCGCATGCGAAGATCATCCATGTGGATATCGATACGTCATCCATATCCCGGAACGTCGTGGTGGATGTACCGATCGTTTCGGATGCGAAGCTTGCTTTGCAGAAGCTGCTTGAGTGGGCGACGCCGATGAAGACACGCGCATGGCGCGAGCAGATACAGGACTGGAACGAAGAGCATCCGCTTACGATGCGCCGCGACCACGGGATGACGCCGCAGATGATCATGGAAGGGATCAACGAAGTATTCCCCAGGGGCATTTTTGTCACCGATGTCGGGCAGCATCAGATGTGGGCGACGCAGTATATTGCGGCGTCCCCGGATAAGCAGATCGTTACCTCCGGCGGACTTGGGACGATGGGCTTCGGCTTCCCGGCGGCGATCGGTGCGAAGATCGGTGCGCCGGAGCGGGATGTGGTCTGCATCAGCGGTGACGGCGGTACGCAGATGAACATGCAGG
>JAFSYD010000132.1 GCA_017443685.1 Lachnospiraceae bacterium
AGGCAGCCCGCCACCCGTCTCCAGCGGCCGTCCGTCCGTCCGCTGTGAATGGAGCAGGTGAACAGATCCTTTTCGTCGGAGAACAGACCCACGGTATAGTTGAACACCGTGTAGTAAAGCACGTTCTCGGACACACCCATGCGGTTACAGAAATATAAGATCTCCTTCTTCGGCAGGTTGAACCGGCGGCGAACCACGCCGTTTTGCGGAACGGACAGGTCTTCCTTTTCCTTTTTGTTCAGAATGCTTCGCTCTAAGCGCAGGCCATTGAAGAGCTTGTCGTAATAATCGCCGACCTTTTTGCGCTCGCCTTCTTCCATCCGCTTTAGATAATCAACGATGTATTCATAGAAGGTATAGCCGCCCTCTTCCTCGATCGGCTCGTCACAGTATGCCTTGTTCAAGTCTTCCAAAAGGATGTTCATCGTCATCCCGTCGCCCACGATATGGGATACGTCAAAGAGCAGATACTTGCTCGTCGGTGTCTCAAACAGGCGGATGTGGAAAATCTCATCCTCCTTGGTATATGCAAACGGTTTTAAGATCTCATTGTCTCTCAGATTCTCCCATTCCTCATCCGTGATCTTCTCGATTGGGACAACGATCTTTCTGTCGTCATCACGGAAGAACGCAAGATACCCAGTCTCGTCGGGATAAATCCTGCCCTTGACCGCCGGGTGCGCATCCAGCACCTTCGTGATCGCTTCCTGCATTTTCACCATATCAATACCGTCACCGAGCTTGAAGGTAAACGGCAGGTTGCCGGTCGTGTTGCCGCGAATGACATAACCGAAGTACATCATAAGCGAGGTAAGCGGATACTTCTCGCGCGGCGAATAGTCGATACTCGCCGCTTCCTCCTTGTCGAGGAAGAGTGCCTCGATCTTTAAGACCGTCGTCGCGGACATCAGCTCGTTGTAGGAAATGTTGCGTCCGAGCTTCGCCTCGAAGTCCTCGATTATCATAAAGGCACCCATCGAGTCCAATCCCTGCTCGAAGAGATCCTCGTCGATGCCGAAATCCGTCTTGCCAAGAACCTGTGATACAATGTCAAAAATATCCTGCTGCAGATCGTTCTCCGGACGCTTGACGTTCTTCGCGTGCTCGTCGGCCATTTCCTTATCATCAAAGAACTTTGTCCGGATGATCTTCTTTGAGGAGGTCTTCTCGAACGGATCCTTTCTTACTGTCACATCAGCGATCCGCGAATAGGTCGGCAGATCGCCGTTAATCCTGTCGACAATCTTCTTAATCTCGCCTTCAATGTCCGCGATGCCGTTGATGTCGGCATATTCATAGTTCGGGTAAATCTCGCAGACAATCTTCTCGCCCTTGCCGTAAACAAGGACGTCCGTCACCAGAAGCTCCTCATCGAAACGGTTCTCGATTCCCTCCGGCGATACGTTCTCGCCGTTCGCCAAAATGATCAGGTTCTTCTTGCGCCCGGTCAGATACAGGAAGCCGTCGTCGTCGAGATATCCAAGGTCGCCCGTGCAAAGCCAGCCGTCAGGAGTGATCGTCTCCTTTGTCTTTTCCTCGTCCTTATAATATCCCATCATCACGGACGGGCTCTTGACCTGGATCTCGCCGTCTTCGATCCGTACTTCGCAGCCACGGACCAGATAACCGATGGACTCGACCTTATCCTCACGGTCATAATCCGGCACGGAAATCTTCGGCGAGCATTCGCTCATCCCGTAGCCCTGGCCGATCCGTACGCCAACCTCTTTGAACCGCTTTGCAATATCCGGTGAGAGATACCCGCCGCCGCTGGCAATCTTATTCAGGCGTCCGCCCCAAACCTGCTTCTTTACCTCGTCAAGCGAAAGCTCGGGATGCTGGGACGCTAAGATCGTCACGCGGTTGATCATGGCTTTTAACATTGCCGGAACCGCACGTAAGAATGTCGGCTCAAACAGCTGCATATCGGAAAGCATCCGGCGGACATCACGGCTGATGCAAAGCGTGTTGCCGTAACGGATGACCATAAAGATATCGCTGTTGATGCAGAATACGTGATGCACGGGTAAGATGCCCAAGATCACTTCTTCACCCGGATTCTCGTTATCGCTGCAGAACGTATTGTCGATCTCATTGGCATGGGAGAGCATAACGCCCTTCGACTCGCCCGTCGTTCCCGATGTGAAGATGATGAGCGCCATCTGCTCCGGCGTAACGTTCGTGGTAAAGTCACTGCCGTCATTCGACGCCATAATGTCAAAGATATTCTCGATGTTCGAAAGCTCCTGCAGGCAAAGCGCCTGATGGATAAAGTCGCAGCGCTCCATGATGTAGGATACCTGCGAACGGAATTCCCAGTCATAGAACAGAATATCGGTGTCCGCTTTTGTCAGATTCGCCATCAGATGCTCTTTGGAAATCTGCGTATCCAGCGGGATCGCCGTCCCTCCAGCACTGACCGTACCCATAAGGGTACAAAGATATTCATAACTGTTGTGACCTAAAAGAGCGACGTGAAGATCGTGCTTCCAGGATGCGGCTTCCTTTTGGATGAATTTCGCAATACACTTTGCGTCTCGGACAAACTCACTATACGTCTTTTCATAGATAACCTCGTCGATCTCGTATTTCAAAAAGGTCTTATCCGCGTACAGGTTGCCCGCATTGCAAAGCAGGTCGTATAATGTCCTGGTGTCCTCCGGTCTCATTAATCCATTTAATGCTTCTGCCATATGATTCCCCTTTTTCCATTTATATGTGTTAAAAATCAGCAAAAGGGATACCGCACATAAAATGTCCGTATATCCCTTTCCACTACAAAATTATTCCATTCTCCATTTACGGATTAACAACTTTGCCAAAGTCCGGCTTTAAGGACGCGCCGCCAACCAGACCGCCGTCGATGTCCGGCTTGGAAAGAAGCTCTGCCGCGTTATCCGCATTCATCGAGCCGCCGTACTGGATGCGGATCGCATCAGCCGTTGCCTGATCGTACATTTCCGCTAAGCAGTCACGGATCGCCTTGCAGACCTCCTGTGCCTGATCGGAGGTTGCGGTCTTGCCCGTACCGATCGCCCAGATCGGCTCATAAGCGATGACAACCTTCTTCGCATCGTCAGCGGATACGCCGACAAGGTCGGACTTGATCTGGAAACGGATCCAGTCGATCGTCACGCCCATCTCTCTCTGGTCTAAGGACTCGCCGCAGCAAAGGATCGGGATCAGGCCCTTCGAAAGTGCCTTCTTAACCTTCTTGTTTAAAAACTCGTCGGTCTCCAGGAAATACTCACGACGTTCGGAATGCCCGATGATAACGTACTTCGCACCGGCGTCTAAGATCATATCCGCAGAGATCTCACCGGTATACGCACCGGAATCCTCGATGTAAAGGTTCTCTGCGCCGACCTCGATGTTCGTACCCTTAACGGCGTTCACAACCGGTACCAGGTCTACTGCCGGCACACAGAATACTACGTCTACGTCGTCATTCTTCACCAGCGGGATCAGCTCCTCGCAAAGCTTAACGGCTTCGGAAGGTGTCTTGTTCATCTTCCAGTTGCCTGCGATAATTTTTCTTCTGCTCATTATTATTTTCCTTTCTAATCTTCCAATGACTTCTGCAATGTATCGATCATAATCTTTAATTTTGA
>JAFSYD010000133.1 GCA_017443685.1 Lachnospiraceae bacterium
ACGGGACCAGCTTCTCCGTAACCGACGCGATCCGCTTGATCCCGCCCAAAACGATAAGCCCTGCCAGGATCATCAGCAGAATCCCCATCACAAAACGGGGAATGCCGAATGCTCCCTGCATATTGACCGCGATCGAATTGATCTGGCTCATATTACCGATCCCGAAGGAGGCCAGAACACAAAATACGGAAAATAAAAAAGCCAGAACCGCACCGATCTGCTTGCAGCCCTTCAATGATCCAAGACCATCATGAAGGTAATACATCGCGCCGCCCGACCGTTCGTTATCGGCGTTACGCCTTCTAAAATAGATGCCGAGCACGTTTTCCGAAAAGTTCGTCATCGTTCCGAAAAACGCGACGATCCACATCCAAAAGATCGCTCCGGGGCCGCCCGATGCAATGGCCGCCGCCACACCGGCAATGTTACCGGTACCGATGGTCGCCGCCAATGCCGTACAAAGGCTCTGGAACTGCGAGATCTGCCGATCCTCATGATCGGTATGCGCCGTCACATGTTTATCTGAAAAAATCCCGCCGATCGTATTCGAAATCCAATGGCGGATATGCGTGATCTGAAACAGCCGCGTCAGCGTCGTCATCAATATGCCCGTTCCCACAAGCAGTACAAGCATCGGCAGTCCCCAGACGAACCCATTGACCGCACCGTTAACGCTCGCTATCTTCTCCACTATCTGATCCATAGTCTTGCATCCTCCTTTTTTCACATGGGAAACATTATACGGGAAAAGAGTATTTTTTTCAATAAAAAAAGTGGGCGTTTGTGGGGCATTTCCTTAGACCTCGTCTTGGATTATCCTAATAAAAAAGTGGGCGTATTGGGGCTCGAACCCAAGACCTTCCGCTAGTCAGGCGGACGCTCTCCCAGCTGAGCTATACTCCCACTGACACCGCGGGGAAAGCCCCCGCGGTGAATAAATATTAAAATACAAGAATTCTTTACCCGTCTTCTGCCGCCGGAAAAGTCCTGCCGGCGCATCGGCGATCCCGCGGCATCGAAAGAACCACAAATACGATTATTTTACGTTGAACGCGCTCATGCCCGGATAGAATGCGCCTGCACCAAGCTCTTCCTCGATACGGAGAAGCTGGTTGTACTTCGCAACACGCTCGGAACGGCTCGGTGCACCGGTCTTGATTTGTCCGGTGTTCAATGCAACCGCAAGATCCGCGATCGTCGTATCCTCCGTCTCACCGGAACGATGCGACGTAACAGCCGTATAACCGTTCTTGTTTGCCAGCTTGATCGCTTCGATCGTCTCAGTTAAGGAACCGATCTGATTTACCTTGATCAGGATCGAGTTTGCGCAGCCAAGATCGATACCCTTCTGCAGACGCTTAACGTTCGTTACGAATAAGTCATCACCAACAAGCTGAATCTTGTCGCCGAGAACTTCCGTCATCTTCTTCCAGCCTTCCCAGTCCTCTTCATCCAGACCGTCCTCGATGGAAATGATCGGATACTTCTCAACCAGCTGCTTCCAATGCTCAATCAGCTCATCCGACGTAAACTCCTTGCCGGACTTCGGCTGCTTGTAATGTCCAACGCCCTTTTCCTTGTCCTTCCACTCGGAAGAAGCAGCGTCCATAGCGATCTTGAAGTCTTCGCCCGGCTTGTAGCCGGCAGCTTCGATCGCGCGTGTGATATAGCCAAGGGTCTCATCATCATCCGCAAGATCCGGAGCAAAGCCACCCTCATCACCGACAGCCGTAGCCTTGCCGTCCTTCTTTAATGCGCTCTGTAATGCATGGAATACCTCAGAGCACCAGCGAAGCGCTTCGGAGAAGCTCGGTGCGCCAACCGGCATGATCATGAATTCCTGCGTATCAACGGAGTTCGTTGCATGTGCGCCGCCGTTTAAGATGTTCATCATCGGAACCGGAAGCTTCGTGCCTGCCGCACCGCCTAAGAACTGATGAAGGGATACACCCTGCTCATTGGCAGCTGCCTGCGCATTGGCAAGAGATACCGCCAAAATCGCGTTCGCGCCAAGCTTGGACTTATCTTCCGTGCCGTCTAAATCAAGCATGATCTTGTCGATCTCATAGATGTTCGAAGCATCATGCCCGATCAGCGCTTCTGCGATAATGTTGTTGACATTATCAACTGCCTTCAAAACGCCCTTGCCGCCATAGCGCTTGTCATCATTGTCACGAAGCTCCAGAGCCTCAAACTCACCCGTCGAAGCACCGCTCGGTACAGCAGCGCGTCCGATCGAGCCGCCTG
>JAFSYD010000134.1 GCA_017443685.1 Lachnospiraceae bacterium
GCCTAAGGGCGCCAAGTCCGGGTCGGCGCACCCACACGCCGGCTTTTGGGCTTCGAATCATGTGGGAAACGACATACCTTAAGCTTTGCGGGTATGGGCGTATGATGAAGCTACCGAACCTGTAAGGACGCCGTTTTTCGTACAGGCAAGGGAATGCAAACAGACGGATACGCTCGTAGAAGGACGGGGGAGTGGTTTTCGGACGCGGGTTCGATTCCCGCCTGATCCATTTTTAGGAATTGCCGGCAGTACGGCAATTCTTTTTTTAGACAGTCCTAAACGTAGAAATCGTCGTTAGCAGATTGCAGCATAAATGAACCGAATGATCCGAATATTATGAAACCGATCAATATTTATGCCTTAACGCGTGTCGGGGAGCCGGAGCGCATCGAACGGCTTGAACGGCAGCTTTCGGGGCGGAACAGTTTTATCAAAGTAAAATTCTGGGAGACGGAGAGCTTAAAACGCTTTTGCGGGCATCTATGCGCGTGTCTGCCCGAGGCCTTTGCTTACCGTTTTTATTATTCCTTCACACTGCCGAAGCTCGGGAAGGAGTTCGACCTTTTGCGCGTGAATGCTACCTCGGTCATCAATATCGAGCTAAAGAGCGGTGAGGTATCGGACGATGCGATCAAAAAGCAGCTGCTGTAGAACCGCTATTATCTTGCCATGCTTTCACGCACCATGCACTTTTTTACCTATGTTAGCTCGTCTGATCGGCTGGTACGTCTGTCTAATGCGGGACGGCTGGTGCAGGCCTCGTGGGAGGAGCTTTGTGCGGCACTGCAAAAGCAGGGGGAGTGTTTTACCGGACCGATCGAGGAGCTGTTTCAGGAGAACCGGTATCTGATCTCACCGCTTACCGATACGGGACGGTTCTTAAGGCGGGAATATTTTCTGACCTTCCAGCAGAGGGATATCCGAAAGCGCATTCTGAGAGGTATCCGGGCCTATCAAAAGGGGGAGGATGCCGTCGGCGCGGACGGCTGCCTGGTGCAGGGCTTCACCGGCTTGCCGGGTACAGGCAAAACCATTCTGTTATACGACATAGCGATGGAATTATCGGAGACCGATCGGGTGTGTCTGTTTCATTTCGGGGCGCATGCGAAGGAATTGGAACATCTGAATGAGCGCTTAAAACGCGTGGATTTTTACTATTGTGAGAATACCGGAGCGTTTGATCTTCGGCAGGCATATGCGGCAATTTTTGTAGATGAGGGACACAGGATCGGGGAGGCGGCGCTGGCCGTGATCCTGCGGTACGCGAAGGAATGGCGTGCGCCGGTCATCTTTTCCTATGACAGCGAGGCGCCGATCGCGCCTGAAGAGCAAAAGCGGCAGAGTACGGGCCGTATGGAGGCCATAAACGGCTTTATCAGATACGAGCTTACGAACCGGATCCGATTAAACAATGAGCTTTCGGCATTTATCTGGCGATTGATGTGCATTAAGGGGCGGATCAGCCGGAGGGAGTATCCGAGCGTGTCGCTGGTCTACGCAAAGGATGCCGAAGAAGCGGCGGTATTGCTTGACATTTTTTTTGCCGATGGTTATACCTATATCAGGGATATGCTTCTTTCCGGTGCGGCGGAGAGTGTGCAAACGGAAAATGTCTTTGCTGTCTCCGAAGCGACCAGCCGCGAATTTGACCGGGTTGTTATGACGGTTGACACAACATTCTACTACGACAAAGACGGTTTTTTGCGATCCGCGCAGTCCGGCGATGGAAGGGTGCGCCACCTTTATCACGGGCTGAACCGCGCGAAGCAGAAGATCGCACTGATCGTTAAGGGGAATGCAACCGTTTTTGATCGTCTGCTCGGGATCTTACAGCACAAAGAGCAGGCATAAATAAAAGGAGGAGGAAGTCATATGCTGCACAATAACTTAAAACCAGTCCCCGATAACTTTTTCTGGGGCGCATCCACCTCGGCGTATCAGGTGGAGGGGGCGAATCTGATCGACGGGAAAGGACCGTCCTGCCAGGATGTGAAGGAGCTTCCGCCGGGAACGGCAGACCTTGCGACATGCGCGGATTTTTATCATCACTACAAGGAGGATATCGCGCTGTTTGCGGAGATGGGCTTTAAATCCTACCGCTTCTCGATCGCCTGGACACGCATTCTTCCGGAGGGAACGGGAGAGGTCAACCCGAAGGGGATCGAGTTTTACAATAACGTGATCGACGAGTGCTTAAAGTACAACATCACGCCGATCGTTACGATGTTCCATTTCGATATGCCCGACGCGCTCGATAAAAGAGGCTCCTGGTCGAACCGCGACTCGGTCGACTGGTTCGTTAACTTTGCGAAGGTCATGTATGAGAACTTCGGTGACCGTGTAAAATACTGGCTTACGATCAATGAGTAGAATATGCTCACTCTTGTCGGCGATGTGATCGGAACGCTGCGCGTACCGGAAGGGACAACGAACCTGCCAAAGGAGATCTATCAGCAGAATCATCATCAGCTTTTAGCGCAGGCAAAGGCTATGATCCTCTGCCACGAGATGCTGCCGGATGCGAAGATCGGTCCGGCGCCGAATATCGCTCTTGTATATCCGGCAAGCTGCAAGCCCGATGATATTTTAGCGGCGCAGAATTTCAACGCGATGCGTAACTGGTTCTTCCTGGATATGGCGGTATACGGCGTATACAATAACCTCGTCTGGGCATATCTGGAGGAGCACGACGCAGTGCCTGTGATCGAAGACGGCGATATGGAGATCATGAAGCAGGCGCATCCGGATTTCATCGGCTTTAACTATTACAGCACCGCTACGGTGGAAGCAAGCTTTGACTGGAACGAAGGCGGCAAGGGCGGCGATCAGCAGTCCTCATCCGGGATCGGCGGCTTTTATAAGAGCTTTGCCAATCCGAACCTGCTTAAGACTGAGTTCGGATGGGAGATCGATCCGATCGGTTTTCGGGCAACGATCCGTGAAATGTACAGCCGCTACCATCTGCCGATGCTTGTGACCGAGAACGGACTCGGCGCGTATGACACATTGGAAGCGGACGGCACGATCCATGATCCGTACCGCATCAAGTATCTTTACGAGCATATTAAGCAGGTGCAGCTTGCAATCACGGACGGCTGTGAAATGCTCGGCTACAATCCGTGGTCCGCGATCGACCTTGTATCGACGCACGAAGGCATCCGCAAGCGTTACGGCTTTGTCTATGTTGATACATCGGATGAAAAGGTCGGTTCGCTTAAGCGTTACCGCAAGGACAGCTTCTTCTGGTACAAGAAGGTCATCGCAAGCAATGGGGCGGATTTAGAGACGGAATAAGGCATCCTGACGCGTAAAGCGGCCTGGGGTGGTCCGCGTTTTGCAAAATAAAAAAATATTTTTAAAAAAATCATAACTTTTGCTTGCAAAATGAAAAAAAGTATAGTATATTATCACTGTTGCGGCGCTCGTCGCAACAGGCCCAAGGTTCGTTGGTCAAGTGGTTAAGACGCCGCCCTCTCACGGCGGAATCAGGGGTTCGACTCCCCTACGAACTGTATAAGGATTACGGCATGAGAGTGGTTATCCACTCTCATTGCTTTTGTAAGAGGTTTACCCATGTCTAAAAAAGAAGAATACGAAAAGAAGACGGAAAGCTTTATGATACCGATCCTTGAAAAATACGGATTTTATCTGTAC
>JAFSYD010000002.1 GCA_017443685.1 Lachnospiraceae bacterium
AGCAGCTTACGTACGCCTGCGGACAGGAAGTGACCATTTCCTTTACCCCACATCTGGTGCCGATGAACCGCGGCATCCTGGTGACGTAATACGCGTCGCTTAAGCCAAAGACTGACGGCACGCTGCCGGATGCGTCCGATATCCGCGCGGCATATGAGAAATATTATAAGGACGAATACTTTATCCGTCTGCTGCCACAGAACACCCCGCCCGAAACACGCTGGGTAGAGGGCAGCAACTTCGTCGATATCTCCTTTGCGATCGATGCGCGGACGAACCGCGTCATCATGATGGGCGCACTCGATAATCTCGTAAAAGGCGCGGCAGGACAGGCGGTGCAGAATATGAACCTGCTTTCGGCGAAGAAGAGACCGCGGGTCTTTCCCTCCCGCCGATGTTTCCGTAAGCGGTGCAGGCGATGAAGGGACACACAGAAAAAAAGCCGGAAGGAATGCACAAAGGAGCCGATCCGAAAAATCCGCCGGTCCACACCCACATCCGTCCGATGACGGCGCATGATTACGAAAAGGTCCATGCGCTCTGGCTTACCATCAAGGGCTTCGGCATCCGGAGCGTCGACGACTCCGAGGAGAACATCGTCCGCTTTTTGCAGCGCAATCCGCACACGAGTATGATCGCAGAGGCAGACGGCGAGGTCATCGGCTCGATCCTCTGCGGACATGACGGGCGGACGGGCTGTTTTTACCATGTCTGCGTACGCGAGGATATGCGGCGACGGGGCATCGGACTTTCTATGGTGGAGGCGGCGGTCGCGGCGTTAAAGCGGGAGCACATCTCCAAGATCTCGCTGTTCGCGTTCGCCGACAACGTGATCGGCAACGCGTTCTGGGAGCACTGCGGATGGACGAAGCGGGATGATATGAATAATTACGAGTACGGTCTGAATAAGGAAAACGTGACGACCTTCGTGACGGAACCGGCGAAGAAGGAAAAGAAATCAGGCGCACCGCCTGTGCCAGCAGAAGGATAAGGAAGAGAAAGCATAGGAAAAGGAGGCATCCATGCAGATCATCGAAGGCGGCGTAACAGCGGCAAAAGGCTTTTCGGCGGCAAATACCGCCGCAGGGATCAAATATAAAGACAGAGATGATATGGCTATGATCGCAAGCGACGTGCCTTGTGTTGTGGCCGGTACATACACGAAGAACGTGGTAAAAGCAGCCCCGGTCATCTGGGACCGCGCGATCACACGGGACAAAGGTGCTGCACAGGCGGTGGTCATCAACGCCGGCATCGCGAATGCCTGCACCGGCACGGAAGGGATGGAAGCCTGCCAAAGGACGGCGGCTTGTGCGGCAAAGGCGCTTGACCTTAAGGCGGATGACGTGCTGGTGGCGTCCACCGGAGTGATCGGCATGCAGCTTCCCGTGGATAAGCTCGAAAGCGGCATCCGCGCGATGGCACCGCAGCTGTCGAAACACATTGACGCCGGACATAAGGCGGCGCGAGCCATTATGACGACGGATACGAAGCCGAAGGAAGCGGCAGTGACGGTCGATATTGACGGCGTTGCCGTGACGGTCGGCGGGATGTGCAAGGGCAGCGGAATGATCCATCCGAATATGGGAACCATGCTTTCGTTCATCACAACCGATGCCGCGATCACAAAGGAGCTTTTGCAAAAGGCCTTATCCGATACGGTAGAGGACACCTACAATATGATCTCGGTGGACGGCGATACCTCGACGAACGACACCTGCGTGGTGCTTGCGAACGGCCTTTGCGGCAATCCCGTGATCGATCGGGAGGGCAGGGACTACGAGACTTTTAAAGAGGCGCTTTCCTATGTGAACGAAACGCTCGCGAAAAAGATGGCGGGCGACGGCGAGGGCGCGACGGCGCTCTTTGAAACGAAGGTCATCGGAGCAAGGAATAAAGAGGAGGCGAAGATACTGGCCAAATCCGTCATCACCTCCAATCTTACCAAAGCGGCGATCTTCGGGCACGACGCGAACTGGGGACGCATCCTTTGCGCGCTCGGATACGCGGGCGTGGAATTCGACCCGGAGGCGGTGGACATTACGGTGACAAGCGCGGCCGGAACGATTTCCCTTGTAAAGTGTGGCGTCGCCTGTGATTACAGCGAAGAGGAAGCGACAAAGATCTTAGGCGAGGAAGCGGTCACGGTCATCTGTGATATGAAGCAAAATGACGGAACGGCGTGTGCGTGGGGCTGCGATCTGACCTATGATTATGTGAAGATCAACGCGGATTATCGTTCCTGATCGTCACCGGCGAAAAAAATGATATAACAGTTGTCAAATACTCCGAAAAAGGGTATAATAACAGGCGTCGGATCATTCTTTTGATCGGACGAAAAGTGGGGCGTTAGCGCAGCGGGAGAGCACCACACTGGCAGTGTGGAGGTCATGGGTTCGAATCCCATATGCTCCATTTTGTATCACAGTTATGATATGCATATCCGGGTACAGGAAGCCATATCCTTTGTCCATACATCCGCGGACGGGAGATGGCTTTTTTTATACAAGATATAGTTGAAAAATCGTCTTAAAACCGCTATACTTACACCATATTGTGTGCGAATGCGGTTTGGATCATTTATCAAAAAAAGGAGAACAACCATGAAAATCGGAATCTTAGGCTACGGCAATCTGGGGCGAGGCGTGGAAAAGGCGGTAAATGCCAATGCGGACATGGAGCTTGTCGCGGTATTTACGAGGCGTGACCCGGCGGGTGTCGCGATCGCAAGCAAAGGCGTTGCGGTACGCCATGTGGATGACCTTCAGTCGATGCAGGGCGAGATCGATGTCCTGATCATCTGTGGAGGCAGCGCGACCGACCTCCCGGAAATGACGCCGAAGTACGCGGCGGACTATAATGTCATTGACAGCTTTGATACGCATGCGAATATTCCTGTGCATTTTGAGAATGTTGATAAGGCGGCGAAGGCAGCAGGCAAGATCGGCATCATTTCCTGTGGATGGGATCCGGGCATGTTCTCGGTGAACCGCCTCTATGCGACGAGCATTTTGCCGGACGGCGAAGCCTATACCTTCTGGGGCAGGGGCGTAAGCCAGGGACATTCCGATGCGATCCGGCGGATCGAGGGCGTCGCGGATGCAAGGCAGTACACGGTGCCCGTTCCCGAAGCAGTGGAGCGCGTAAGGGCGGGAGAGAATCCTGCGCTTACCACGCGCGAGAAGCATACCAGAGAGTGCTTTGTAGTGGCAAAGGAAGGTGCGGACAAGGCGAAGATCGAAGAGGCAATCAAGACGATGCCGAACTATTTCGCGGACTATGACACAACGGTAACATTCATTTCCCGGGAGGAGATGGATCGTGACCATGCGGGTCTGCCGCACGGCGGTTCCGTGATCTATTCGGGCAGCACGGGAGATAAAAAGCACGTGATCGAATACAGCTTAAAGCTGGATTCCAATCCGGAATTCACCGGAGCAGTCTTAGCGGCATATGCACGCGCGGCATACCGGATGAACAAGGAGGGCGCAAGCGGCGCGAAGACGGTGTTCGACATCGCTCCGGCGTATCTGACCTCGCTTTCGGGTGACGAGATCCGGGCGCACTTCCTGTAAGAAATATGATCCGTATTTTCACGCCCCAAAGGACAGTCGGACGGATGTTTGGCACAAAAGGAACACCATTATGAAATTCGCTTCACGCCTGGACCGCTTCGGAAAGGAGATTTTTACCCTTCTCGATGAAAAGAAGCTCGCGGTCGAACGCACAGGGAAAAAGATCTATAATATGAGCATCGGCACGCCGGACTTTGAGCCGCCGGGCTATGTGAAGGAAGCGTTAAAAAGCGCGGCGGACGAGCCGGACGCGTGGAAATATCCGCTTTACGACCTGCCGGAGCTTCTTGATGCGGTGTGCGCGTATTACGACAGGCGGTTTTCGGCTTCGATCAAAAAAGAGGAGATCACGAGTGTCTGCGGTACACAGACGGGACTCGGATATGTCTGCCTTGCCCTTTGTGACCCGCAGGATGTGGTGCTGCTTCCCGACCCTTGTTATCCGGGCTTTGAGGCAGCGGCATATATGGCAGACGCGGCGATCTCGTATTATCCGCTTTTGCGGGAGAATGCATTTCTGCCGGATCTTGCCGGTATTGATGAAGCGACGGCTAAGGCGGCAAAGCTGATCATTATTAACCTGCCGTCAAACCCGGTGGGCGCGGTCGCGCGGGAAGGCATTTACGAAGAACTGATCGCGTGGGCAAAGGAATACGACGTCTGCGTTATCCACGACAACGCGTACAGTGATATCATTTATGACGGGAATACGGGCGCAAGCTTCTTATCTTTTCCCGGAGCGAAGGAGGTCGGCGCGGAGTTTTTCTCCCTGTCGAAGTCCTTTAACGTAACCGGCGCGCGGATCGGGTTTCTGATCGGGAGAAAGGATGTGGTGGATGCCGTGCGCATGTTCCGTGAACACGTGGATTTCGGGATGTTCATTCCCTTGCAGCGGGCGGCGATCGCGGCATTATCCGCTGACGGCGATGACACAAAGAGGCAGTGCGCCGTTTACGAGGAGCGGCGGGACATTTTATGTGCGGGCTTGCGCGAATTGGGCTGGGACGTTCCCGATTCGGGGGGAAGCATGTTCGTCTGGGCGCCGTTGCCGGATGGATTTTCCGACAGTATGGCCTTTTGCCTTGCGCTGTTGGAAAAGACGGGTGTCCTGTGTGCACCGGGCGCAAGCTTCGGACCGCATGGCGAGGGTTATGTGCGGTTTGCCCTTGTCATCGATAAAGAAGAGATTAAGGCTGCACTTGCCGGGATAGCAAACAGTGGGCTGCTGCAAAAATGCCGTATAATCTGAGCAGGGCGGCATACGGATCAGCCGGAGAAATACAATGGCAAAGATAGTATTGTTTTTGTTTTCCGATACGAGGGGCGTACCGGAAATGAGACGCCGCATCGAAGCGGCAGGGATTGAGGCGCAGGTCGTTTTTGACGCGTTTGATGAGGAACGGATCGTTGGCGCCTGCGACGGTGCGGACGCGGTACTGACGATCTTAACGCCCTTTACGGGGAAGATGATCGCGCGCCTTGCACCTTCCGTAAAGGCAATTGTCGTCGCTGCGATGGGCTATGACCATGTGGATGTGAAAGCGGCGGCCAAGAGAGGGATTGCAGTGGCGAACGTACCGGATTACGCGGTACAGGAAGTGGCGGTCCACCAGATGGCGCTGATGCTGGCTTCCCTTCGCAAGATCAATATTTATGACCGGATCGTGCACGGCGGCGGCTGGATGAGACCGGATTTTGTCAGCGGTTATCCCGTACATCGGCTTTCTACCTTAACCTACGGGCTTTTAGGCTTCGGCAAAATCTCCCGGCTTGTGGCAAAATACACGCGTGCGTTCGGGATGCGCGTCATCGCATACGATCCTTTTATCCCAAAGGATTTTATTGAGGAAGCGGGCGTGGTGTGTGCGCAAAGCGCGAATGAGGTGTTTGCGCAGGCGGACATCATTTCTTTGAATGTGCCGTTAGCGGACGAGTCATGCTATATGATCGACGCCGGCGAGATTGCAAGGATGAAGGATGGCGTCATCATCGTTAATACCG
>JAFSYD010000135.1 GCA_017443685.1 Lachnospiraceae bacterium
AGGCGACGGGAGACCAGCCGCAGGCGATCGAAAAGCTGGTGCAGGGTTTCAAAGAGGGCAATCAGTTCCAGACCTTGCTGGGCGTGACGGGAAGCGGCAAAACTTTTACGATGGCGAATATCATTGCCGCGCTCAATAAGCCGACGCTGATCATCAGCCATAATAAGACCCTTGCCGGGCAGCTGTACGGCGAGATGAAGGAGTTCTTCCCCGAGAACGCGGTCGAATATTTTGTCTCCTACTATGATTATTATCAGCCGGAGGCGTATGTGCCGCAGACGGACACCTATATCGCGAAGGATTCCTCGATCAACGATGAGATCGATAAGCTGCGGCTGTCCGCGACGGCTTCGATGGCGGAGCGGAAGGATGTCATTATCGTGTCGTCGGTTTCCTGCATATACGGCATCGGTTCGCCGGAAGATTATGAGAACATGTGCGTTTCCCTGCGGCCGGGCCAGCTGATCGACCGGGATGAGGTGATCCGGCAGCTCGTGGATATGCAGTATATGCGCAACGATCTGGATTTTACGCGAGGGACGTTCCGCGTGCGGGGCGACACGCTGGAGATCATTCCGGCGAACGTTTCGGAATATGCTTACCGCATCGAATTTTTCGGGGATGAGATCGACCGGATCGTTGAGACGGAGGTCATGACCGGGGCCGCGAAAAGAGAGCTGAATTATTGTGCGATCTTCCCTGCGTCCCACTACGTTGTGCCTGAGGAAAAGATCAAGCGCGCCTGCGAGACGATCGAGGCGGAGCTTGAAGAGCGGGTCCGTTATTTTAAGCATGAGGATAAGCTTCTGGAGGCGCAGAGGATCAGCGAGAGGACCAATTTTGACATTGAGATGCTGCGGGAGACAGGTTTCTGCAGCGGCATTGAGAATTATTCGCGGCATCTGACCGGTGCAAAGCCGGGGGAACCGCCGGCGACGCTCGTGGACTATTTCGGAAATGATTTTCTGATCATTATTGATGAGTCGCATATGACCGTGCCGCAGGTGCGCGGCATGTATGCGGGCGACCGCTCGAGGAAGACGACGCTGGTGGAATACGGATTCCGGCTGCCGAGCGCACTTGACAACCGTCCGCTCAATTTTACCGAGTTCGAGGACAAGATCGACCAGATGCTCTTCGTTTCGGCGACGCCGGGTGAGTATGAGAAGGAGCATGAGATGCTCCGCGCCGAGCAGGTGATACGCCCGACCGGTCTTTTGGATCCGGAGGTGGAGGTGCGCCCTGTTGAGGGACAGATCGATGACCTGATCGGCGAGATCCGAAAAGAAACGAAGGATCATAATAAGGTGATGATCACTACGCTCACCAAGCGGATGGCGGAGGATCTGACGACCTATATGCAGGAGCTTGGTATCCGTGTCAAATATCTGCATTCGGACATTGATACATTGGAGCGGGCGGAGATCATCCGTGACCTGCGGCTCGATGTGTTCGATGTGCTGGTTGGCATCAACCTGCTGCGGGAAGGCCTGGATATTCCGGAGATCACACTGGTTGCGATCATTGACGCGGACAAGGAGGGGTTCCTTCGCTCCGAGACCTCATTGATACAGACGATCGGACGCGCGGCCCGTAACTCACGGGGACATGTCATTATGTACGCCGATACGGTGACGGATTCCATGCGCGTGGCGATCGGGGAGACGGAACGCCGGCGCGCGATCCAGCAGGCTTATAATAACGAGCACGGCATCACGCCGAAGACGATCGAAAAGAACGTACGCGATGTCATTGCGATTTCCAGGGCCGTGGCGCGCGACGAAATGCAGATGGAACGTCAGCCCGAGGAAATGGACGAGAAGGAGCTGAAGAAGTATATCGACGAGATACGAAAGAAGATGGAACGCGCTGCTGCGGATCTGAACTTCGAAGCCGCTGCGGAGTACCGGGATAAGATGGTGGAGCTTAAGAATATGCTGCGGGATATTAAAGCCGGGCGTGGGTAGAAAGTCTGTTTGTGAAAGCGTGTCTTAAAACATCGGTGTATACAAATCGCAATATTGAGGAAAACTATGAAAACAAAGAAAAATTTGGATGAAAATATAAAATACATCAAAATCCGCGGCGCGGATGAGCACAATTTAAAGCACATCGATCTCGACATCCCCCGCGATAAATTCGTCGTTTTAACCGGTCTTTCCGGTTCCGGGAAATCCTCTCTCGCCTTTGATACGATCTTTGCGGAGGGGCAGAGACGCTATATGGAGTCGCTGTCGTCCTATGCAAGACAGTTCCTGGGACAGATGGAAAAGCCGGCGGTAGAAAAGATCGAAGGCCTTCCTCCCGCGATATCGATCGATCAGAAATCGACGAACCGCAATCCGCGTTCGACGGTTGGGACCGTGACGGAGATCTATGATTATTTCCGCTTGTTATATGCGAGGATCGGGATCCCCCATTGCCCGAACTGCGGCAAGGAGATCCACAAACAGACCGTCGATCAAATGGTGGACGCCGTTCTTTCCATGCCGGAGCGTACGAAATTCCAGGTGCTGGCTCCGGTCGTCCGGGGAAGGAAGGGAGCGCAGGAGAAGCTGTTCGCCCGCGCGAAGAAGAGCGGTTACGTACGTGTAGTCGTAGACGGTGATCCGTACGATCTTGAGGAAGAGATCACACTGAACAAGAACCAGAAGCATAACATCGAGATCGTGGTGGACCGGCTTGTAGTACGGGAAGGGATGGAGAACCGGCTGGCGGATTCGATCGAGAATGCGCTGAAGCTGGCGAACGGCCTGGTGGAGATCGATGTGATCGACGGGGAGAAAATGCGGTTTTCCGAAAGCTTTTCCTGCCCGGATTGCGGGATTTCGATCGAGGAGATCGAGCCGCGGAGCTTTTCTTTCAACAATCCGTTCGGCGCCTGCCCCGAATGCTTCGGTCTCGGTTACCGGATGGAATTTGACGAAAGACTGATGATACCGGATCCTTCGTTGTCCTTCAATGAGAACTGCGTGCAGGTGATGGGCTGGCAATCGAGCTCGGATGACAAGAGTTATACCCATGCGATCCTGGAAGCGCTTGCAAGGGAGTACCATTTTTCGCTGGACACGCCCTATAGAGATCTGCCGGCGGACATCCGCCACAAGTTCATCCATGGTTTTGACCGTGTGATCAAGGTGCCGTACAGGGGCCGATGGGGCGAGGGCATCTACGACGTACAGTTCGAGGGGCTGATCGCCAATTCGCAGCGCCGTTACCGCGAGTCGGGTTCTGAGGCGGCAAAGCAGCAGTATGAGGAGTTCATGGAGTTCTCCCCCTGCCCGGTCTGCAAGGGACAAAGGTTAAAAGAAACGTCGCTCGGCGTGACGGTTGCGGACAAGAATATTTACGAAGTGACCGTGATGGCAATCCGCGACCTGCAGACGTTTTTGGAAAATATGGAGCTGACCGATTATCAGCGGAAGATCGGCGGACTTGTGCTGCGGGAAATATCCGCACGCGTGAAGTTCATGGTGGATGTGGGGCTGGATTATCTGTCGCTGTCCCGGCCGACGGGATCGCTTTCGGGCGGGGAGTCTCAGCGGATCCGGCTGGCGACGCAGATCGGATCGGGCCTTGTGGGCGTGACCTATATTTTAGACGAGCCGTCCATCGGCCTGCACCAGAAAGATAATGATAAGCTGCTTGCTTCCTTAAAGGGTCTGCGTGATCTCGGAAATACGCTGATCGTCGTGGAGCACGACGAGGATACGATGCGGGAGGCGGATTATATCGTTGACATCGGACCGGGGGCGGGCGAGCATGGCGGAGAGGTGATCGCCTGCGGAACGGTGGAAGACATCGAGAATGAAC
The DNA here is from genome assembly GCA_017443685.1 of Lachnospiraceae bacterium. Classification (GTDB taxonomy): domain Bacteria; phylum Bacillota; class Clostridia; order Lachnospirales; family Lachnospiraceae; genus RGIG4930. The sequence goes on from JAFSYD010000135.1 coordinate 3,814, forward strand.
CGCGTTCTATCACAGGCGCGTATCTGTCGCACCGCAAAGAGGTGCCGGTACCGAAGGAACGTAAAAAACCTTTGGGATGGATCAAGATCGTCGGCGCAAGGGAGCATAACCTGCGGAATATCGATGTGGAGATCCCGCTTGGGGTCATGACCTGTGTTACCGGTGTGTCCGGTTCCGGGAAAAGCTCGCTGATCAATGAGATCTTGTACAAGTCGCTCGCGCGTTCCTTAAACCGTGCGCATCGTCTGCCCGGGGATCATGACCGGATTGAGGGCGTGGAGCAGCTTGACAAGATCATTGCGATCGATCAGTCGCCAATCGGGCGTTCCCCACGATCGAATCCGGCGACCTATACCGGGGTTTTCGATATGATCCGTGATCTTTTTGCCGGGACTCCGGATGCGAAGGCGCGGGGATATAAGAAGGGACGGTTCTCTTTCACCGTGAAGGGCGGTCGCTGCGAGGCGTGCGCCGGCGACGGGATCATTAAGATCGAGATGCATTTTTTGCCGGATGTATACGTGCCCTGCGAGGTATGCGGGGGCAAGCGCTATAACCGCGAGACGCTGGAGGTGCTGTATAAGGATAAGTCGATCTATGACGTGCTGGATATGACCGTGGAGGATGCGTTGAAATACTTTGAAAACCTTCCGGCCATACGCCGGAAGATACAGACGCTGTACGATGTAGGGCTGGGATACATCCGGCTGGGACAGCCGTCGACGACACTTTCCGGCGGGGAAGCGCAGCGGATCAAGCTGGCGACCGAGCTGTCGCGGCGGAGCACGGGCAAGACGATCTATGTGTTGGACGAGCCGACGACGGGGCTGCATTTTGAGGATGTGAACAAGCTGGTTACGATCCTGCGGCAGCTTTCCGAGGGCGGCAATACGGTCGTGGTGATCGAGCATAACCTGGATGTGATCAAGACGGCAGATTATATCATCGACTTGGGACCGGACGGCGGTGACAAAGGCGGAACCATCGTAGCAAAAGGCACGCCGGAGCAGGTAGCGAAAAGCAAAAAGTCGTACACGGCGAAGTATGTCAGGGAAGCGCTGGAGGCGGCGAAGAAATAAGGTGGTGACGTGGAGCTGTCCCCTCGGCAACGCGGGGACAGCCGTGACGATCCGCGCTCGCGTTCCGTTTTTTAATGCCGTGACAATTCCATATTTTTATGGATATTCCGAACCTTTTTGTGTTATACTTATATTTCAGACAGGTGTTTAGAAGGAGGGGGTTGCTATGTCTTCAAATGTTAAAGAATATGATGGGAACTTATTCGACCAGTTGGAAATTGTAGAAGAAGCATTGAAGTACGCCCAAAAAGAAAACGCGAAAGAAACGATCGATTATTTGGAGCGAAAGAAACGGTATATTGAGCGGAAGCTGTATGAGAAGCCTCCGATTTATGGAGCAGAGGGCTAAAAATGGGCAAAATTCAAGTTACAAATAACTGCGGCGGCATCGCCGGGCTTACGGTCATAGAACCGACCGTTTTCGGCGACGCACGCGGGTATTTTATGGAGACCTACAACTATACCGATTTCGCGGCAGCCGGAATCGACTGCACCTTTGTACAGGATAACCAGTCGGCGTCGAAAAAGGGTGTCCTGCGCGGTCTGCATTTCCAGATACAGTATCCGCAGGACAAGCTGGTCCGCGTGATAAAGGGCGAGGTTTTTGACGTCGCGGTGGATCTGCGCGAGGGCAGCGAGACCTTCGGTAAATGGTACGGCGTCGTGCTTTCGGAGGAGAATAAGAAGCAGTTCTTCATCCCAAAGAACTTTGCGCATGGATTTCTGGTGTTGTCCGATTACGCGGAGTTCTGTTATAAGGTGACGGATTTTTACCATCCCAATGACGAGGGCGGCCTGATGTGGAACGACCCGGATATCGGTGTGGAATGGATATTCCCCGAAGGGATGACGGAGGCTGATCTGACACTGTCGGATAAGGACAAGGTGAATAGCAGCTATGCGGATTTTATTCGCGGGAAATAGAGTCAAAGGAGGTATATATGGCTAACGGGTTGGAAATTACCAGAGACACGCTGAATGATTTCAAAAAAATCCAGCGATACATGCTGCTTGCCCGCGAGGAGAATGCGGAGAAGACATATGCGGAGCTGAAAGAGGAGTATCTGTTTCTGAAGGCTTTACTACAGGCAGCAGGCGTAAATTTAACGGACATTGACAGGATCAAAGAATAGGACATGAATGCAGATTACGCCATCCGCGTGAAGGATGTGACAAAAGTATATCGTCTTTATAACAGGAATCGTGACCGTGTGATAGATGCGCTCGGCTTGTCCAAAACGAAGCATTATAGAGAGCACTACGCGTTGAAGCACTTGAGCTTTGATGTGGCCAAAGGAGAAACCGTTGGCATCATCGGGACGAACGGTTCCGGAAAGTCTACGATTTTAAAGATCATTACCGGCGTGCTTTCCCCTACGGACGGTTCGCTTGAGGTAGACGGAAGGATATCGGCGCTGCTTGAGTTGGGGGCCGGCTTTAATCAGGAATACACCGGGATTGAGAATGTATATCTGAACGGCACGATGCTCGGTTATACGAAGGAAGAGATTGATACAAAGCTGCCGGAGA
>JAFSYD010000136.1 GCA_017443685.1 Lachnospiraceae bacterium
TGCGCATCATCTCCGCGCAACGTGAGCCGGAGGAGTTTTATGCATATGCAAGGGAAGCCGAAAGCAAAGGCTATAAGGTTATCATCGCGGGCGCGGGCAAGGCAGCGCATCTGCCCGGAATGTGCGCGGCTATCTTCCCGATGCCGGTGATCGGTATTCCGATGAAGACGTCTGACCTGGGCGGCGTGGATTCCTTGTACTCCATCGTCCAGATGCCGAGCGGCATTCCGGTAGCGACCGTCGCCATTAACGGCGGGCAGAACGCGGGTATCCTTGCGGCAAAAATTTTAGCAACGAAAGACCGCAAGCTTTTGCAAAAGGTGAAGGATTATTCCGCGAAGCAGAAGGACGCCGTTGTTGCCAAGGACGAGAAGCTGCAGAAGGAAGGATATAAGGCGTTTTTGTAAAATATAAACAAATAATCATATAGGAGAAACGAATCATGGACTATAAAACCTCCGGTGTTGACATTCACGCCGGGTATCGCTCCGTCGAGCTGATCAAAGAATGTGTAAGCGCTACCAACCGCCCGGAAGTCATCGGCGGCTTAGGCGGCTTTGCGGGTGCCTTTTCCATCGCGGCGGCAAAGAACATGAAAGACCCGGTCATGGTATCGGGCACGGACGGCGTCGGAACGAAGGTCAAGCTGGCGTTTATAATGGACAAGCACGATACCATCGGCATTGACTGTGTGGCGATGTGCGTTAACGACATCATCTGCGGCGGAGGGGAACCTTTGTTTTTCCTTGATTACATTGCCTGCGGAAAGAATTATCCCGAGAAGATCGCGGCGATCGTATCCGGCGTTGCGGAGGGCTGCAGGCAGGCAGGCGCATCCCTGATCGGCGGTGAGACCGCGGAGCATCCGGGACTGATGCCCGAAGATGAGTATGACCTGGCAGGCTTTGCGGTGGGGATCGTGGACCGTGACGAGATCATCACGGGAGAGGAGATCGCCCCCGGCGATGTGCTTATCGGACTTGCGTCCTCGGGCGTGCATTCGAACGGCTTTTCTCTGGTGCGTAAGGTGTTTGAGATGACACCCGAGTCACTCAATAGGCAGTATCCGAGGCTCGGCACGACACTGGGCGAGGCACTTTTGGCACCGACGAAAATTTACGTCAAAGCGCTTTCGGCCATTGGGAATGCCGGCGTTAAGATCCGCGGCTGCTCCCATATCACGGGCGGCGGCTTCTACGAGAATGTACCGCGGATGCTGCATGACGGCGTGTGCGCGGTGATCGAGAAGAATTCCTACGAGATGCCCGAGCTGTTTACGCTGATCGCTGACACGGGAAAGATTGAGTGGGAGGAGATGTACAATACCTTCAATTGCGGTATCGGAATGGTACTTTGTGTGAAAGCGGAGGATGCCGATAAGGCGGCAGCGGCGGCAAAGGAAGCCGGCGAGGAAGCGTTTGTCATCGGAAGGATCGAAGCAGGAGACAAGGGAGTAAAACTTTGTTAGATAATACAGTATCGAGTAAGCAGGCAGCGGAAGCAAAGCCGCCGATGCGCATTGCCGTCCTGGTATCGGGCGGCGGCACGAATTTACAGGCAATTTTAGACGAGGTTGCGTCCGGCGGGATCACGGATGTGACGATAGCCGTTGTCATCAGTAATAATGCGGACGCATATGCGCTTTCGAGGGCTAAGAACGCCGGTGTGGAAGCGCTCTGCATCGCGCCGAAGGCTTTTGCCGACCGCGAAGCATATAATGAAGCGCTCCTGGGCGCATTACAGGAAAGGAAGATCGAGCTCGTTGTACTGGCGGGCTTTTTGGTGGTGATCCCGCCGCAGGTGGTTGCGGCATACCCGAACCGTATCGTCAATATCCATCCGTCGCTGATCCCGTCCTTTTGCGGGAAAGGCTACTACGGACTGAAGGTGCACGAGGCGGCGCTGTCCCGCGGGGTCAAGGTCACGGGAGCAACCGTGCATTTCGTGGATGAGGGGACGGATACCGGACCGATCATTCTGCAAAAAGCGGTTGCGGTACAGACCGGTGATACGCCTGAGATATTGCAGCGGCGCGTGATGGAGGAAGCGGAGTGGAAGCTGCTTCCCCGGGCGATCAACCTGATCGCGCACGGTGCGGTCGAAGTGACGGACGGGTGTGTCAGGATCATCGAAACGTAATGTAAGCTTACGACCGATGACAGCACATAACCGGATGGCAACGCTTAGGAATAATGAGGAGGAACATAATGAAAATACTGATAGTCGGCAGCGGCGGCAGGGAGCACGCGATCGCCATGGCGGTAAAAAAGAGCCCGAAGGCGGATAAGATCTACTGTGCGCCGGGTAATGCCGGGATCGCGCAGATTGCCGAATGCGTGCCGATCGGAGCAATGGAATTTGATAAATTAACCGCTTTTGCCATAGAAAAGGCGATCGACCTCGTGGTGATCGGAATGGATGATCCGCTCTGCGGCGGTATCGTGGATGTAATGGAGGAAGCGCATCTTAAGGTGTTCGGACCGAAGAAGGCGGCGGCGATCTTAGAGGGGAGCAAGGCGTTCTCCAAGGATCTGATGAAAAAATACAACATCCCGACCGCGGCGTATGAGACCTTTACCGATGCCGATGCGGCGCTTTCCTATCTTGAGACGGCGAAGCTGCCGATCGTTTTAAAAGCGGACGGACTGGCCCTCGGAAAGGGGGTATTGATCTGCAATACGCTTGAGGAGGCGAAGGATGGCGTCCGTACGATCATGCAGGATAAGAAATTCGGCGATGCCGGCAATACCCTTGTTATTGAGGAGTTTATGACCGGCCGGGAGGTATCGGTCTTAACCTTCGTGGATGGCTCGCATTTTGCCGTTATGACAAGCGCGCAGGATCACAAGCGTGCCGGCGATGGCGATACGGGTCTTAATACGGGCGGTATGGGAACGTTTTCACCGAGTCCGTTTTACACAAAGGAGATCGATGAGATCTGCCGCAGGATGATCTACCAGCCTACGGTGGATGCGATGCGCTCCGAGGGCAGAGAGTACAAGGGCGTGATCTTCTTCGGATTGATGCTGACGGACGATGGTCCGAAGGTGCTCGAATACAATGCACGGTTCGGCGATCCCGAGGCGCAGGTTGTCCTTCCGCGGATGCAGACCGATATCATTGATGTATTCGAAGCCTGCATCGACGGGACGCTCGATCGGATCGACCTTACTTTTGAGGACAATGCCGCGGTCTGCGTGGTACTGGCAAGCGACGGTTATCCGGTGTCATATGAAAAGGGCTATCCGATCACGGGCTTTGAGCATTTTGATAACAGCGAGTATTATTGCTACCATGCCGGGACGGCCGAAAAGGATGGCCGGATCGTTACGAACGGCGGGCGCGTGCTCGGGATCACGGCGAAGGGCAATGATTTAAAGGAAGCGCGAAAAAAGGCATATGAAGCGACGGAATGGATCCATTTTGAAAACAAATATATGCGCCATGATATCGGAAAGGCAATCGATGAAGCGTAGACTGAAACAGTTTTTAGCGGGGCTTTTGCTTGCGTCGGTATGTTTAGGTGTATGTGCGCCGGCAATATGGGTACAGGCGAAGAATACGGTATCCCGGGCGTGGGCAGTTAATAAGAAGACGGCGGATCTGTCGAGCCAGCCGGACGATATGTATTCGGCGGGACAAACGTACCAGTCGGACGGCGAGGTTCTTTGCGGTACCGATCCGGGCTGTATCTTCATCGGTGATTCCCGGACGGTCGGTATGAGCGCTTTTGTAAAAAAGAACGATTACATCTGGTCGGCGAAGAACGGGGTCGGACTTGCCTGGATGCAGAAGACCGGCGTGCCGCAGGTGGAAGGGATGATCGGACCGTCATCGAACGTCATTGTGATGATGGGATTTAACGATATCTTTTATGCGCAAAAGGCTTTGCAGTATGCTTCTTATTTGAATGAAAAGGCAGCTCTCTGGGAAAAAAGAGGCGCGCGGGTGTATTTCGTTTCGGTCAACCCGATCACGTATGAAGAGGTGCTCGACGGGCAGATCACGAACGAAAGGATCGCTGCGTGGAACCAGGATGTCCGTGTTCATCTGTCGAAAAAGGTAACCTACATCGATACATTTTCGATGGTGTACGAAACGCTTTCGGCGTCGGACGGTATCCATTATGAGGATAGTGATTATCAGGTCATTTATGACCTCATTATGGATCAGCTGAACGAGGTCGAGGATGAGGCGAAGCGGGAGACGGAGAACCTGGAGGATTTTGTTCCGAAGATCATGTCTGCCGTTAAAAATGCCGCCGAAGGGACGATCAAGCTTTCCTTTTCCAAGCCGGACGGGATCAAAAACGTCTTCTATGAGGTGGAGGTATTCGATCCGCTCCTTAGTACCTGGGCCGCTGCCGCGCGGGTGAAAACGACGACGGTGCAGCTTGCAGCAAGAGATGATGATATGAAGATGCGGGCACGTGCGTACAAATCGTATCGTGCCGGTATTTCTTACAGCAAGTGGTCCGATGAGCTGATCATCGGCGAGGACGGGAGCATTAAGACCGAAAAAGAGCATTGGTGGATCCGGCTGCATAAATGGGTCTCGGGGCTCTTCGTATGATATAAGAGGAACGGATGATGAACAAAGAACATGTAAGCGGCCTCGACGGATTGCGGGCGATCGCGATCTTAGGCGTCGTTTTTTACCATATGATACCGAACACGGTGCCGGGCGGATATCTCGGCGTGAACCTGTTTTTCGTGATCATGGGGTATCTGATGGTCTTCCCGGCCAAAAGGGACGGCAAGGCGATCGAAAAGGCATGGGTATATGAAGGCAATTTCGGCGGGACGGTTTCGTTTGCGGTCGAATATTATAAAAAGAAGATTAAGAGGCTTTACCCGCCGCTTCTTGTTATGATGAGTCTTAGCATCGCAGCGCTTTTGCTGTTGGTGCCCGAGTATGCAAAAGGGATGTTTCCCGAGGTGGCGAGCATTCTTTTGGGCTATAACAACTGGTGGCAGATCGCGCAGAATGCCTCGTATTTCGAGCGGATGCTGAATTCCTCCCCGTTTACGCATTTGTGGTATCTGGGGCTTACCGTGCAGTATTATCTGATCTATCCGCTGCTTTTTGTCGCGGGCTATTGTATGGTGAAAAAGAGCGCCAATAAAGACACCGCAAAGGCTGCGCTCGCGGGAGCATGCTTTTTCGCGGCAGTGCTGTCGGCACTGGAGATGGCATTCCTTTACGATCCGGCGGTGGATCCGTCCCGTTTGTATTACGGTACGGATACGCGCGCATTTTCCCTTTTGATCGGACTCGCGATCGGGCTTTTGCCGGCCAAAAAGCTTACAGACGGCGTGATGCGCATTCTGATACGGATCGCGGTGTTTGCGCTGTTGGGGATCATAGTGATCGCGTATTTTACCGTGACGGGAGAATCCGCGGAGAACTATCATTATCAGATGCAGCTTACCGCGCTTGCGTTCGGCTTTTTGGTTCTCGCGGTGCTCTCTGATCAGGACGGGCTCGGTGAATGGGCGGATGTGTATCCATTGCAAAAGCTCGGCAAATACAGCTATGAGGTCTACCTTGTGATGTACCCGGTCATTTTCTTCGTGCAAAAGAAGCTGCCGGGGCTGGATACTTTCGTTTATGTGGCGGTCTGCGTCATCGGTATTGCGGCGGCAGCAGCAGTGGTACATGGGATCCCGGCACTTTGGGGATGGTTCAAAAACGCACACATCGAGGGTGTGTGGCTGCCGCGACTGGCCGGGGCCCTTTTGGTCATCATCTGCCTTGGGCTTACCGGATTCCAGACCTATGTTGCGCAGGCACACGGCGGCACGGACGATATGGTGGCGCTGGAAGAAGAGTTAAAACAAAATGCCATGGTGCTTTCCGGACAGGAGGCAGCAGCGAAAAAGACCGCGCTTCTGACACAGCTTGCAAGTGTGAATACAACGGTCGAGACACAGGCGACGATCATCACGGACGCTGCGGGAACGCGCAAATCCTCCAATGCGGACGCGGCAGCGGCGGCGCTTGCCAAAAGTCAGGAGGAAGCGGCGATGAATATGGTTACGGTACCGGCGTCGGTGTCGGTGACCGCGATCGGTGATTCGGTTATGCTTGGAGCATCAGGGGCTTTGCAGGCACAGATCCCGGGCATCTATGTGAGCGCTGCGGTAAGCCGTCAGGTAACGGCGGGACCGGGGATCATGCAGGATCTCAGTGTGCAGGGACTTCTGTCGGATATTCTGGTGGTCCATTTGGGGACCAATGGCGTATCGACGTTGAACAAGTACCAGGACATCGTTGATACGGCCGGGCCGGACGCACAGATCTTTTGGGTGAACTGCGTCGGACCGGCATGGGCGGCGGACGTGAATAAGAATATCAGCGCCGTGTGCGCCAATAACCCGAACGTGACGCTGGTGGAATGGACTTCCGTTGCGGAGGGGCATCCGAACTATTTCGGCAGCGACGGCATCCATCTGACCGAAAGCGGTAAGAAGGCATACGCGAATATGATCGCAAATGCGATCGGTGGAGAATAAAGTTAAATGGGTTCTACAGGTAATAATAAAACAGTTGTGACGGTCGTTTGTGTGATCGTTCTTCTTCTTTTTGCGGGTGGGGCGGCCGGCTTTTTCGGGATGAGCTACTTCGAAAGATAGCGAA
>JAFSYD010000137.1 GCA_017443685.1 Lachnospiraceae bacterium
CCGACGAATACCTTCTTAAACAATACGGAATTCTCAACCTGCGAGTTGATGATCGTACCCGAACCAACCAGGCAGTTCTTGACGGATGAACCCGCGTTGAACTTTGCCGGCGGCAGATCCTGTGCCTTCGAATAGATCTTCTGCTCGCCGCGGAAGAAGAAATCCCTTACCTCCGGCTTTAAGAAGTCCATATTCGTACGGTAGTAAGACTCTACCGATGCGATGTTGCTCCAATAGGACTCCGTAAGGAAACCGAAGATCTTCTTCATGCCCTTATAGCGGATCAGGATATCCGTAACGAAATTGTATCTTCCTTCCGCGTTGCACTGCTCAAGAAGCTCGATCAGCTTCCGGCGGCGCATAATGTAAGTACCGGTGGATACGATGTTCGAATGTGCCATCATCGGCTTCTCTTCAAAGTCGGTGATCAGTCCGTCCGCATCCATCGTCACCGTACCGAAGCGGGAGATATCGTCGCCGTCCGGCATCTTCGCGCAGACAACGGTGATCTCCGCCTGACGGTTAATATGATACTCAAGCACCGGATTGAAATCCTGCTTGTAAATGCAGTCACCGCTTGCAATGATGACATACGGCTCGTGGCGTCTCTTTAAAAAGTCGATGTTCTGCCACATAGCGTCTGCCGTACCGCGGTACCACCAGCTGTTATCAGAGGTAACCGTCGGTGTGAACAGGAAAAGTCCTCCCTGCTTACGGCCGAAATTCCACCATTTTGCCGAATTCAGGTGCTCGTTTAACGAACGCGCATTGTACTGCGAGAGTACTGCGACGGTCTGCACGTGGGAATTCGTCATGTTACTTAATGTAAAGTCAATGCTGCGGTAGCTGCATGCCACCGGCATTGCGGATATAGCTCTTTTATCGGACAGGCTGCGCATACGCGTGCTGTTGCCGCCCGCTAATATGATTCCTAATGCTTTCATGCTCCTTCACCTGCCTTAATAATATAACCGCCGCTTTCCAAAGCGCCGTCGGGATAATCCTTGATCGTCGTGGTACCTTTTAACGCTGTATTCTTGCCGATCTTCACGTTGTCCGGAATGATCGTCTTCTCGCCGACCGTAACAAGATCGAACGTGTAGATCTTTGTGGACAGCTTGCTCTCCGCGTAATCGCCGACACCTAACTGCGTGTTCTCGCCGATGACGCAGTTCTCCGCGATGATCGACTTATCAATGACAGCACCCTTCTTGATATGTGTGCCGCGCATGATGATCGAATCTCTGACAATCGCGCCTTCTTCGATCGTAATACCTGCGCCGAGAACGGAATTGACAACCTCACCGGAAATCTCACAGCCCGCGCCGATGATCGACTTGCTGACATTGGCAGATCCGGATACGAACATCGGCTCGATCATGCTCTGCTGCGTGTAGATCTTCCAGAACTCTTCATATAAGTTGAATTCCGGGATCAGATCGATAAGCTCCATGTTCGCTTCCCAATAGGAACCGAGCGTCCCGACATCCTTCCAATAGCCGTTGAATTCGTATGCGAAGCAGCGCTTGCCGTTCTCATGGCAGTGCGGGATCACGTGCATACCAAAGTCAAGATTCGGCTGATCCTTTAACGTGATCAGTGCATCGCGCAAAACGTTCCAGCTGAAGATATAGATACCCATCGAAGCCAGGTTGCTGCGCGGATGCTCGGGCTTCTCCTCAAACTCGGAGATCTTCTTATTCTCGTCCGCGATGACAATGCCGAACCGGCTCGCCTCTTCGATCGGAACCGGGAACGTCGCGATCGTGATATCTGCCTGGTTCTGCTTGTGGAAATCAAGCATCGCCTCATAATCCATCTTGTAAATGTGATCACCCGAAAGTATCAGAACATACTCCGGATCATACGAATCCATGTATTTTAAGTTCTGATAAATCGCGTTCGCCGTACCGGAGTACCACTCGCTGTTGTCGCTCTTCTCATAGGGCGGCAAAACGGTAACACCACCGTAATTGCGGTCAAGATCCCACGGTACACCTATACCGATATGGGCATTCAAGACCAATGGCTGATACTGAGTCAGGACGCCAACCGTGTCGATGCCGGAATTGATACAGTTCGATAACGGGAAGTCGATGATTCGGTACTTTCCGCCGAACGCAACCGCCGGCTTCGCGACATCGGATGTTAAAACGCCAAGTCTGCTGCCCTGACCACCTGCTAATAGCATAGCAATCATTTCTTTACTCATCCTTAGTCACCTCGCATTTCTTGTTTTTCCCCTTTTATATGAAAACCACGGAACCCCTCTTTTTAAAAGACATCCGCCCCGTTTTCAAAAAGTTCTTTTTCAGTATAGCATAAGAGATATTTTTTTGAAACAAAATTAACAAATTTTTTTGAAAATTTTTAATATTTTTGTGCGATTTCTATAAATTGTGGCAAAGATGCTGTCAAGATACAAGTTATTGATTATTTGAAAACAGAAGTGCTTCGTACAGGTAAAACGATCCCTGATGCGTTCCGGGTCTGCGGTTACGGCTCTGATAAGTTGTCCGTGAACGCATCCGTCAATTGCACGGAAATGCCACACTCAGATATGCTCACCGGGCAAGAGGCGCGACATCATGACCATCAGGATGCCCTTTTGAAGAGAAATCTTAGCAGTATCCGCCGTCCAGACATTGCTTGTCCCGACGGGGTCGTTATGAAGCAGGGTAACGTCCTCCACCTCATACTTCGTGCCGCGGATCGTGACTCCTTCACACACATCGGAGAGAGAAAAAACGGACAGAGAATAACCATCTCTGCGTGGCAGGGTTAAATATGTCACACAAGAATCTTCGTCGTTGGCTGCACTGTCCGGCTGGTCTACGCATATGGATTTTCTGCCGAAAACAGTGCAGATTTCACTTTGCCCATACAAATGCGCCACCCCGCCGTACGAAGCAATAAACGCCCCCGCCTGAATGTTGGAAAAAGCATGATCGAGACGCCCGCCGAACGCGCACGCGATATGAATGTCCCGGAAGCCTTCCCTGATCGCGTATTTGACCGCAAGCATCGTATCCGTATCATCCTTTCGCGTCGGAAAGGTCAGGATCCTGGCATCCGTATCCGCCGGTCGCTCTCCGGAATCAAAATCCCCGAGGATCAGATCCGGCGTGATCCCCATTTTTTCGGCGTTCTGATATCCTTTGTCACAGGCAATGATGAATTCTTTATCCATCTTTTGCTCCGGTAACGATCGTTCTTTTCCTTCCCGCCTTCCCGCGGGATCAGACATTCCTGTTTCCTTCCGGATCTCCCTTTTGAACTGTATTTTTACATCTTCCGGCAGCGCCGCGAACGATCCGCCGGAAACG
>JAFSYD010000138.1 GCA_017443685.1 Lachnospiraceae bacterium
CCCGCATAGATCAGAATTCCGGTTCGATCAATCCGTAGGTATTCCCGCGTCTCTTATAAACAACATTGACTTCGTCCGATTCGGCGTTACGGAACACGAAGAAATTATGTCCGAGAAGCTCCATCTGGATACACGCGTCTTCCGGATACATCGGCTTCATACCGAACCGCTTGGAGCGGATGATCTGTACGTCATCCTCCTCCGCCGGCTCCGCGGAAAGGAAATCCTCTTTGAAATATCCCTTCGCTTCCTGCTGGCGTGCGATCAGCTTGTGACGATAGCGTTTTAACTGGCGCTCGATCACTTCCTCGACAAGGTCGATCGATACATACATATCATTGGAAACCTGCTCCGAACGGATGATACTGCCCTTTACAGGGATCGTAACCTCGATCTTCTGTCGGTCCTTCTCCACAGAAAGTGTAACATTTGCCGTAGCTTCGGATGTAAAATATTTGTCGAGCTTGCCAAGTTTTTCTTCGACTGCGGATTTTAATCCATCTGTTAATTCAATGTTGCGCCCCGTAATCGTAATATTCATAAAAACCCTCCTTTCCGTCAATCCTCTTGACGGTTTATGATATAATTGTATCATAGTTTGGGGGTAATGCAAGGAGTAGTTTTATGAAAAAGGAACGAACAGCAGTAGTAACGGGAGCGTCCCGCGGAATCGGAGCAGCGCTCGCTGCAGCACTGGCAAAAGAAGGGTATAATCTCGCCTTAACTTGCATAAAAAATAAAACACAATTAGATAAAATGGCCGATAAGCTGATGGCAAAATATGGCGTTCTCGTTCTTTCGTATCAGTGCGATGGTGCGGAATACCAGGCAGTAGATCAAATGTCAAAAGATATTTTATCGAGAGTAAAAAGCGTTGACTGTATCATCAACAATGCGGGTATAGCGCATTTTGGTTTGCTTTCGGATATGAGTCCCGGGGAATGGGGTGCCGTCATTGATACGAACCTGACCGCCTGCTATCATATGGCAAAATGTTTTGTTCCGGCAATGGTCCGGCAGCAGAGCGGACACATTATCAACATTTCCTCAATATGGGGAAATTATGGCGCTTCCTGTGAAGTAGCGTATTCCGCGTCGAAAGGTGGAGTGAACGCGTTTACCAAAGCCCTGGCAAAGGAGCTTGCACCGTCACATATCGCGGTGAATGCAATTTCCTGTGGGGTGATCGATACAGATATGAATGTACGGCTGACCGGAGAGGAAAGGGAAGAACTGCGCAGATCCATTCCGGCGGACCGGTTCGGCACGCCGGAAGATGTGGCGAATACGGTTCTTGGATTGTTAAAGATGACCTATGTCACCGGACAGATCATCGGCTGTGACGGGGGATGGTGAGGGGTGCAGACCCATATCATTGTCCCATCAGCCGCTCACACAGCGCGATCTTCTCGTCCCCCGCGCTGTTTTCGAAGATAACCTTCCCGCGCTTTGTGACGTTCGGCTCCGCGATGCCGGCGGCAACGATTCGGCGCCGCAGTTCGCGCGCGGTACCTGCGCTGCCATCGAAGATCTGCACATCCGCTCCAAGAACCTCGGCGATCTGCCTGCGCACGAACGGATAGTGTGTGCAGCCGAGTACGACAGCGTCAACATTCCCCTCGTATTCGCGTAAAAGCCCATGCAAAAACTCCGCCGCCTCAGGCGTGTCAGCCTTCCCGTCCTCGACAAATTCCATCAATCCGGGACACGCAAGCGGGATGATCACGGCCATATCTTCGTAGCGGGCCAAAAGATTATGGAATTTTTCTTCACGGATCGTCATCGGCGTCGCCATAACCAGAATCCGGCCGCCGGGAACACAGTCCGCGGCAGGCTTGAGCGCGGGTTCGATCCCGACTAACGGGAAGTCGGGGTACTTATCCCGAAGCGAGCGTACCGCGGCAGAAGTCGCGGTATTGCAGGCGATACAAGCCGCTTTAGCGCCGCGATCCATCATATGTTCGATGTGCCCGGTCGTGAGCCTGCGCACCGCAAGCGTGGACTTTGTACCGTAGGGCGCGTTTGCTGAGTCGCCGAAATACACGAAGTCCTCATAAGGCATCAGCCGCACCATTTCTTTCAAAACCGAGATCCCGCCGACCCCCGAATCAAAAACCGCTATAAAAGACCCAAATTCCATAATTGCATCCTTTAAAAAAAGAGAAAGAGGGGCTGTCATATAATGAAATGCATGCAGCAAAACGCAGTACGTAAAACAAACATTATATGACAGCCCCTCATAATAATTAAAACCGGATTAAGACAGAATCGGCTTCATTGCCTCCGCCAGTGTATCCTTCTTTGCCTGCGCTTCGGAAAGATCGGCGCCCTTGGTCGTGAAGTAGGTTTTGATCTTCGGCTCCGTACCCGACGGGCGTACAATAGCCGTCGATCCATCCTCCAGCTTGTAGATCAAAACGTTCGCCTTCGGAAGCCCGGTCTCTTCGGGCTTCGTGTAGTCGATCACTTCCGTAACCGCGATGCCTGCGAAATCCTTCGGCGGATTCTCGCGAAGACCGCTCATAATGCCGGCCATCTTATCCATACCGGAAAGACCCGGGAACTCAAAGCTGTCAACCTTGTTCAGATATCTGCCGTACTCGGAATAAATCTCTTCCAGGCGCTGCTTGATGGAAGAACCGATGCTCCGGTAATATGCAGCCATTTCGCAGATCAGCATCGAGCCGATGACAGCATCCTTGTCACGTGCATATGTGCCGCCAAGGTAGCCGTAGCTTTCTTCAAAACCAAAGATGAAACGGTCTTCCTCGCCGTCTGCTTCTAAGCGTGCGATCTGATCCCCGATCCACTTAAAGCCGGTAAGAACATGACGGAGTTCAACGCCGTAATGCTCGGCGATCGCGTCCGCAAGCGGAGTGGAAACGATAGACATAACCGCAACCGGATTTTTAGGCATCGTACCCTTCTCGATACGGCCCGCACAGATATAATCAAGAAGCAGCGCGCCCATTTCATTACCGGAAACAAGCTCATAGCTGCCATCCGGACACTTCATTGCGATGCCGACACGGTCAGCGTCGGGATCGGTAGCGAGCATAAGATCGGCACCCGTTTCTTTTGCTAATTTAAGGCCATATTCCAATGCCTCGAAAATCTCCGGATTCGGATACGGACAGGTCGTGAAGTAACCGTTCGGATATTCCTGCTCGGGAACGATCGTGATATCGTCGATCCCCATATCGCCCAATACCTTCGTAACCGGAACCAGTCCCGTACCGTTAAGAGGAGAATATACGAGCTTAAGACCGGCAGTCTTGCAAAGCCCCGGGCGTACCTGGCAAGCTTCGATCGCTTCATAGAACGCCGTCTTGCAGTCGTCGCCAACGAAATGGATCAGTCCCTTCTCCACGCCTTCCGCGAAGGACATCGTCTTCGCTCCGGTCAAAATATCGGTCTTCTGGATCTCGTCATAAACGATCGCCGCTGCTTCGTCGGTCATCTGACAGCCGTCCGGACCGTAAGCCTTATAACCGTTGTACTTGGACGGGTTGTGGGATGCCGTTACCATAATACCGGCCGTACAGTTGTAGTAACGTGTCGCGAACGAAAGCGCCGGAACAGGCATTAACGCGTCATAAATGCGAACCTTGATGCCGTTCGCAGCCAGAATGCCGGCAGCCTCTTTTGCAAAGATATCACTCTTCAAACGGCTGTCGTACGCGATCGCAACCGTCTGCGTGCCGCCCTGCGTCTTAACCCAGTTCGCCATACCCTGCGTCGCCTGACGGACAACCCAGATATTCATGCGGTTCGTGCCCGCGCCAAGCGTACCCCGCAGACCTGCCGTACCGAACGAAAGGGAAACGGCAAAACGCTCCTTGATCTCGTCGTCATTGTCCTTGATCCGAAGCAGCTCGGGCTTTAAATCCGGATCCTCGAGGTCGGCAGCAAGCCAGCGCTCATACTCTTCCTTATACATATAGTTACCCTCCTTTGAAATGATAAAAATCGGTCTTACATCCCTCATAAAACCGTGCCGCATAAGACTTCGGCGGCTCATACGAAATATTATAACGCATAGCATACGGTCATTTCAAGAGTCGATTTTGCCGCTGACGCGAAAAGCGATGCTTGCCGAGGGCGCAAAAATGAGGTACACTAATAAACATTAAAGCGCGTAAAGGAGTTATTCTATGGATATTGTAGTATTGGCGGGAGGATTATCGACGGAACGCGATGTGTCGTTCTCTTCGGGGCAAAAGATCACGGAGGCGCTTCGGAGCAAAGGGCACCGTGCGATCCTGCTCGATGTTTTTATGGGCTACGGCGATGAGGAATGCGACGTTTCGGATGCATTTGCCAACGAGGAAGCCTACAGCGTAAAGACATCCGGCATACCGGATACCGCACCGGATCTGGCAAAGGTAAAAGAGTCGCGGAAGGACAAAAGCGACAGCTTTTTCGGACCGAATGTGCTGGCCATTTGTAAAAAAGCAGAGGTCGTATTTCTGGCATTGCACGGTGCGGACGGCGAGAACGGCAAATTGCAGGCAGCATTTGACCTTTTGGGGATCAAATACACCGGCAACGGTTCGCTGCCGTGTGCGCTGGCGATGGACAAGGGCATCGCGAAGCAGTTCATGATGCAGTATGACATCCCGACGCCGCATGGCTTCACGGTAAAATGGCACGGCGAAAGCCACAGCTACAAGGCGGAAACGGTTCATTTTCCATGTATTGTCAAGCCGGCATCCGGCGGCTCGTCGATCGGGGTTACGATCGTAAATGATCCGGCTGACTACCATGCCGCGGTGATGAATGCGTTTGCCTACGAAAAAGAGATCATCGTCGAGGATTATATCAAGGGAAGAGAGTTTTCGGTAGCGGTATTGGACGGCGTGGCACTGCCGGTCATCGAGATCGCGCCGAAGGAAGGCTTTTACGATTACAGGAACAAATATGCAGCAGGCGCGACGGTGGAGACCTGTCCGGCCGACCTGCCGGACGATATCACGACGCAGATGCAGCTGTATGCGGAGCGCGTAGTGGCGGCGCTTGGTTTGGAAACATACTCCCGCATGGACTTCATTTTATCCGAGAGCGGTGACATCTACTGCCTGGAAGCGAACACGCTGCCGGGGATGACGCCGACGAGCCTGATCCCGCAGGAAGCGGCGGCGATCGGCATTGATTACGAGGATCTCTGTGAGGAGATCATACAGATTTCGATGGAGAAATACAGAGCATGAAAAATATGACGATGCGTATGGTCGCCAGAGCGACGGGCGGCATTATGCACAACGAAGCGCAGGCAGTTGACCGGGAGATCCTCGGCGTGGCGATCGATAATCGCGAGGTGGTAAAGGATTATGTTTTTATCCCGATCCGCGGGCAAAAAGTGGACGGACATACGTTCATCCCGGCCGCGTTTCGCGCGGGAGCGCTGTTTGTATTGTCCGACCATGAGCTTTCGCCGGACGAATTCGGGGGCGGAGAGGAGGAGTATCCGTACATCGAGGTGAAGGATACGCCGACCGCGTTAAAGCAGATCGCGAAGTATTACCGCAGCACCCTGTCGATCCCGATCATCGGCATTGTCGGCAGCGTCGGCAAGACCAGCACGAAAGAGATGGTTGCCTCCGTGCTTTCCCGCAAATTCGGCGTTTTGAAAACGGAAGGGAACTATAACAACGAGATCGGACTGCCGCTTACCTTGCTTCGTATCCGGGAGTTTCACACGGCGGCCGTCGTGGAAATGGGGATTTCCGATTTCGGGGAAATGGACCGGCTCGGCGAGATCGCCAATCCGGACATTGTTGTGATGACGAACATCGGACAGTGTCATTTAGAGCAGCTGCAGGACAGGGATGGTGTGTTAAAAGCAAAAAGCGAGATCTTAAGACACCTGCACATTCCGGCCACTGTGATCTTAAATGGTGACGATGACAAGCTGTCGCTGATCAAAGAGGTCGTGGGTGCGCGGATCCTGCGATACGGCATTAAAAGCGGTGACATCCGCGCGACAAAGGTGCAGCCGATGGGCTTTGAGAGTATCCGTGTGGCATTCGTCCTTCCGAACGGGAATGTGGCGCAGGCGACGATCCCGCTGCCGGGTGAGCATACTGTCTACAATGCGATGGCTGCCGCAGCGGTGGGCTTTGCGCTGAAAATGCCGCTCCCGGCGATCATCAAGGGCATTGAGTCGGTACGGACGATCCAGGGACGGAGCAACTTCCTGCATCTTAGGGATAATATCACGGTGATCGATGACTGCTATAACGCGAATCCGATGTCAATGAAAGCGTCCCTTTCGGTGCTTGCACAGGCGCCGGGGCGGAAGATAGCGGTTCTCGGTGATATGGGAGAGCTTGGTAAGGATGAAAAGAAGCTGCATTTTGAGATCGGGACGTATATGGCGACGCTGCCGATCCAGTGGCTGCTTACCGCGGGGGAGCTGTCCTTACAGATCGCGCAGGGCATATACGCAGCCGGCGGACGGATCCGGGTGCGCACGTTCGAGACAAGGGACGCGATGAGCCTGGCGCTTCTTCGGATGATCGAGGCAAACGATACGATCCTTTTGAAGGCGTCGCATTTTATGCAGTTTGACCACGTCGTGGAAGATATTAAGAATAATTATCAATGAAGGAACGGGCTGCCGCGGCAGCCCGTTTTTTACATCGTATCCCGCAATGCGAGAACCTCATTTTTTACGTAATCACCGATATGTTTTTTGTCATCCGGCGAAAGGGTGGTAAGATCGATCGGCTTGCCAAAGGCGATCTCGATATGCTGCGGATGAATGAATGGGATGTGATTTTCAAAAAC